>NZ_JBFAXL010000008.1:0-248350 GCF_040680795.1 Streptomyces sp. NPDC051976 | reverse complement strand
CGGCGGACGCCGCCCCTGTGGAGGCGGGGGCCCCGCTCCCGCGTGTCGCGCGGCACCGGGGCCCTTCCCCCCTCTGCCCCTCCCCTGGGATCCCCCTTGGAGGACCCGGGACCCCGAGCTTCCCGAGTCCTTCCCGCCGCTCGCTTCCCCTTCGAGCCGCGCCCCGCAGGAGTCCTCCCCTCGGTCCGGGCGGCCAATCCTTGAGCGTTGTCACTCAAACGAGCGGTGTTGGGCGCGTGACGGCTCTGTTCGAATAAAAGTTCGATAGCGTGGGCGCCAGGAGAACGGGACGAGCTGAGACGACGGCAGAAGGGGGTGCGGCGCATGACCTGGCACACGACCCGGCGCATGGAGGTGACCGGGGCGGACGGTCTCCGCCTCGCCGCCTGGGACTACGCGCCGGAGACCGCCGCCGAGCGGCCGGGCGTGCTCCTGCTGCACGGGCTGCTCGGCCGGGCCTCGCACTGGGCGGACACCGCGCGCCGCCTCGCCCCCAGGTATCGCGCGCTCGCACTCGACCAGCGCGGTCACGGCCGCAGTGACAAGCCCGAGGGGCCGTACACCCCGGAGGCGTATCTCGCCGACGCCCTGGCCGCGGTCGAACAGCTCGATCTGGCGCCGGTCGTGCTGATCGGCCACTCCATGGGGGCGCTGACCGCGTGGCAGCTCGCCGCCAGCCGGCCCGACCTGGTCTCCGCGTTGGTGATCTGCGACATGCGCGCAGCGGCGCTGGGCGCGGCGGGCCAGCGCGAGTGGGAGGACTGGACGCGGTCCTGGCCGGTGCCGTTCGCCACGCTCGCCGACGCGCGCCGGTGGTTCGCCGTGGAGGACGCGTGGGCCCAGCCGCCGAACGCGGTCCGCGGTGACTTCTTCGCCGAGGTCATGACGGAGCACGACGACGGCTGGAGACCGCTGTACGCGCCCCGCCATCTGCTGCGCTCGCGCCAGCACTGGATATCCGACGCCCACTGGGACGAGCTGGCACAGGTCACGTGCCCCGCTCTCGTGGTCCGCGGGCTCGACGGCGAGCTCGGCCGCGCGGAGGCGCAGGAGATGGTCAGGGTGCTGCCGCACGGCGATTACGCGGAGATCGCCGACGCGGGGCACCTCGTCCCCTGGGACCAGCCCGCCGCCTGGGCCGAAGCAGTCGAACGCTTTCTGTCCGAAGTGGCGCCGACACGAAGTCGGCGCACCCGTACTCGGTGAAGGAATTGAATGGAGTTGAGGGAGGCAATGGCGGTGAAGTCGGTGGAGTTGGTGAACTCCGGAGGACGTCGGTAGTCACGGGCGAAGTCGGCGCGGCACCGACCGCGGCCTGATATCACGCGATTACCCGGGAATGCACGGGTCGGCCGTGGGTGTGTGCGCTTACCCTGTGGGCGTACGCGGAGTGCGGACCGTTGTTCGGCCGACGGCGTACGGCAGCCGACGCGGCCCAGCGTGCCCGGGATATCCCGGGCATGGCCAGGAGACCGCCTGGTAGCTTGCGGTCGGCTGGTCCACTTCGCTATATGGGGGAGTTCAGGTGCGTCGTCGTACGTTCACGGGAGCGGGGATCGCCGCGGTGGCGGTCGCGGCCACGCTGGCGCTGAGCGGGTGCAGCAGCGACAGCGGCAACGACGGGAAGAAGGACCCGACCACGAGCGCGGCCGGTGTGCCCACCGCCGCGCCCACCAAGGTCACGGCCGGTACGACGGCCCCGGTCACCCCTTCCGGCACGTCGGACGGCAACCCCACGGGGAGCGTCGAGGGCGTCTGGCTGGCGGCCCAGGGTGCCAACAAGGTCCAACTGGTCCTCGGCAAGGGCCAGGCCGGGCTGACGAGCACCCATCTGTGCGGTGGCACGTACACCGATCACAACGGTATCGACCTCAAACTGACCTGCATGGACGGCAACAAGGAACGCACCAACGGGGTCGGCGTCCTTACCGCGGACGGCAAGACGCTGACGGTGCAGTGGACCGGCGGACTGACCGACACCTTCTCGCGTACGGGCCTTCCGAGCAGTTGACGTCCGATCTCCACAGGGCCTTCACCATGATGTCTTCGCTCTGCAACAGCTCTGTAGAGGGTTCCCGGGTGAGTGCTGCAAACCAGCCGCCCGTACGCTAGCGTCCGTGAGGCGGACGAGGTGTCCGCACGTTCCTGAGAAACGGGGAGGATCCACATGTCTATCCACGGTGCTGATATCCAGCAGCTGCGTGACCTGTCGGGCAAGTTCAAGACCGAGGCGGGCCACCTGAGCACGCTCATCGGTCACCTGCAGAGCGCCACCTCCAGCAGCGAGAGCTACTGGAAGGGCCCGGCCGCCGACCGGTTCCGCAACGAGTGGTCGCAGCTCAAGCCGACCTTCGACAAGTTCGTGCAGACGCTGCACGACGCTGAGAAGTCCGCGAACACCAACGCCGACAACGTCGAAGCCGCCACCCGCTGAGCGAGCGCACTGGTTAGCACGCCGGCGAAAGCCGGCAACAGCCAGGGGCCGGGCCCGGATTACTCCGGGAGCCCGGCCCCTTCGCTGTACCCGCCCTGTGGGGCGGGGGAGTTCAGCCCAGTCCGACCGCCTGCAGCTGCAGCACATCGCCGCCGCGGATCAGCAGGCCGCGGCCGGTCGGGCCGCCGCCCGCGTCGCGCGGCAGCCGGACGTTGAACAGGTCGCCCTCCGAGGCGCCTTGGGGCGAGAGCAGCAGGCCGTTGCGGGACCGCCGCGCCTCCACCAGGAAGCCGCGGTACTGCGACCCCATCTGGTCGGCCGACCCGGCCGCGACCACCGCGTGGTCACCGTCGAGACCGGTCTTGATGACCTCCTCCAGGGCGTTGTCCAGCGGGGAGTCGTAGAGGAGTTCGGCGTCGTCGACCACGACGACGTATGGCTGCCCATTGGCCTGCGCGGTGAGCGCCTTGAGGTCGTCCCCGCTCGCGTCGGCGTTCAGCACACCCAAGATGCCCTGCTCGTCGGCCAGTTCGCGCAGCGGCGAGCGGCGCGGGGTGATCAGGACGACGGGGACGCCGTTGCCGGTCAGGGTGCGGGCCGCCGCGATCAGCGTGGTGGAGCGGCCCGACTTCGGCGGACCGGCGATCACGAAGCCCGGACCGGACTCCTGCAGGTCGACACCGACCGGCTGCAACTCGTCGCCGCCCACGCCGATCAGCGTCCACAGCGGCGCCGGCACGCGGAACTCCGGGTCCAGCGCGAGTGCTTCGGAGACGGTGATGCGCGGCGGCAGCGCGTCCACCCGCATCGGCCGCACCTGGCGCGGCAGCCGCTCGTAGCGCTGCGCCGCCTCCCGGCCGATCCGCTGCAGCGCCTCCACCTGTGCCTGACCGGCCGGATCGGGCGCCAGCAGCGCCACCTGGCTCTCCTGGACGCCCCGGTCGGTGGGGCGCAGCGCACGGCCCGACGGCATGTTCTTGGGCACCTCACGGGCCGCCAGACCGCCCGTGCTGTAGTCGTTCGGGTCGGCCATCCGCAGGATCAGCTTGTCGGCGAAGACCGAGGAGATCTGGCCGCTGAACCCCGACCGGTCGGCCGTCATGATCACCTTGAGCCCGGCGGCCCCGCCCTCGCGGAACAGCCGCTGCGCGCCGTCGATCAACTTGCCGTAGTCGTACGTCTCGAAGGTGGAGGTGTAGCCCTCCCACGCGTCGAGCAGCAGCACCATCCACGGCAGCCGCTCCTCGGGCGTCGCGGCCATCGCGCGCTGCTCGGCGGCGCTGGACGCGCCGCGCATCGCCAGGAGTTGCTGGCGCCTGGCCACCTCGCCCGCGAGCCGGTCGAGCAGCCGGGACAGCCGCTCCGGCTGGTCGCGGGTGACGACGGCGCCGCAGTGCGGCAGACCCACCAGCGGCAGCAGCGCGTTGGCGCCGCAGTCGATGGCGTAGATGTGCACGTCCTGCGGCGAGGTGTCGCGGGCCAGCGAACCGGCGATCGTCCGCAGCGCGGTGGAGCGGCCGGAGCGCGGACCGCCGACGATCAGGACGTGCTCGCCGTGCACCAGGTCGACGGAGAGCGGCGCGCGCGCCTGCTGGGCGGGAAGGTCGGTGAGGCCGTAGCCGACCGGCAGTACGTCCCGGCCGTAGTCGCCCGACGGGGCGGGCAGCGTCTCCGCGGTGACGTGTTCGGGCAGCGGGTCCAGCCACGGCTTGCGCGGCGCGGGGAAGCCCATCAGGTCGGAGGCGTCGCGGATCGCGTCCACCAGTACGGCGAGGTCGGTGACCATGGTGCCGTCGTCGGCGTCGCCCTCCGCGGCCCGCGGCAGCGGACGCCCGAGCGCGGACCAGCCCAGCGGCTGGACGTCCGCCCTGGCCCGCTCCTGGCCGATCGCGGGGCGGCGGCCACCGATACGGGCGGACTGCACGCCGACCAGCGACTGCGCGCCGGAGCGCACATAGGCGCGGCCTGGCGTGGACTTGGCGATCGCCCCGGAGTCGGGCGCGTCGATGACGTCCCGGGACTCGTCGGCGTCGGTGACGCGCAGCGCGATCCGCAGGTTGGTGTTGGCCCGGATGTCGGCGCTGACCACACCGGCGGGGCGCTGGGTGGCCAGCACCAGGTGCACACCGAGCGAACGGCCTCGGCGGGCGATGTCGACAAGTCCCGCGATGAAGTCGGGGAGTTCGGCGACGAGTGAGGCGAACTCGTCGATGATCAGCACCAGTCGGGGCATCGGTTCGAGCTCCGGCCGCATCCGGCGGGCGTCGTTGTAGTCCTCGATGTCCTTGGTGCCGGCGTTGAACAGGATCGTCTCGCGGTGGTGCAGCTCGGCGGCGAGCGAGGCGAGGGCGCGCTCGGTCAGATGCGCGTCGAGGTCGCTGACCATGCCGACGGTGTGCGGCAGCCGGGCGCAGTCCTGGAAGGCGCTGCCGCCCTTGTAGTCGATGAGGACGAAGTTGAGGGCGTCGGGCCGGTTGGCGACCGCCAGCGAGGCGATGACGGTCTGCAGCAGCTCCGACTTGCCCGCGCCGGTGGTGCCCGCGACGAGCGCGTGCGGCCCGTCCTTGCGGATGTCGAGGACGAAGGGCCCCTCGGCGCCGATGCCGATCGGCGCCGCAGTGGTGGAGCCGCCGCGCTGCCAGATCGCGGCCACCTGGTCGCCGACCGGGTCGGGCATCCCCAGCAGGTCCAGCAGCCGGGCAGAGGTGGGCAGCGCGCTGTCGGCGTCGTCCCGGCTGACGTCGCGGACCGGCGCCAGCGAACGGGCCACCAGCTGGCACCAGTCGCCGCCGACCTGGTCGGCGAGGATGTCGCCGAGCCGTTCCAGCCCGCCACCGCGCAGGTGCAGCCGGCTCGCGGACTGCGGCGACCAGCAGGCGGCGACCCGTACCTCCTCGGGCAGCAGCCGCTCGTCCTCGTCGATGCACAGCGCGAACATCCCGAACCGCGGTCCCTCCTGGAGGAGTTGCGGCACGCCGGGCATCCGGCGCAGCAGCCGGGCGCCGTCCAGCACCACCAGGACGTGCGGGTCGGGGCGCATGCTGCCGCCCCCGCCGGTGGCCACGGCCTCGGCCTTGCGGCGGGCCAGTTCCTGGAGCAGTTCGTTGACGCGGCGGTTGGCCGCTTCCTGGTCGGTGCCGATCAGCGCGGCGCAGTCCTGGCCCTGCTGCGGGGCCAGATGCGGCAGCCAGTGCGCCCAGCTCCACGCCTCACCGGCGTCCATCGCCGACGACAGCACCACCATCGACAGGTCGCGCGGGCTGTGCAGGGCGGCGGCCTGCGCGACCAGCCAGCGGGCGGTGGACAGCGCGCGGGAGCGTTCCCCGGCGACGCCGACGACGCCCAACTCGGGGAAGGGCAGCGGCACCGGCACGTCATGGACCAGCGGCGGTACGGGCGGCGGTACGTCCTCGGGCACATGGCCCTTGGGCAGCAGCTCCATGTCGGCGTGCAGATCGGCCACACCGATACGCAGCCGCAGCGCGTCCGGGTCGGTGATCCGCCGCTCCCACAGCCGGCGGCGCGGGCCGGTGGCGAACAGCAGGATCTCGGCCGCGTCCGGGAAGCTGGCGCGCCGCTCCTTCTGGTCGGCCAGCCGCGCCACCTCCAGGTCGATCTCGTGCTGGGCGAGGTCGGCCTTGTACTGCTTGGTCGTGTTGCGGTCCTTCTTCTTGCCCTCACGGGACTCGCTGACCCACTGTCCGATGATCATGACGGGGCTCATCAGGCAGAAGAGCAGCATGTAGACCTGCTGCACCATGAAGTACATCGCCAGGCCGAAGACCAGCGGCACCGCCGCGGCCATCAGCTGGAAGCGGGCGCCCTCGCCCTTTCCCGGCGGCTGCGGCACGTACAGGCGGGCGCGCGGCGGCATCGAGGACAGCCGCGGCGGCCGGTTGTACGCCAGACCGCCCTCGCCCATCGCCGACAGGTGCGCGTCCGGCACGCTCGGCGCGTCCAGGACGAACACCGAGTCGCCCGACTTCACCTGGGCGCCCAGCGGCCAGTCGCGCTCGCCGGTGACCGGTTCGTTCTCCACCGTCAGCGCGACGCCCGGCTCCGGGACCAGCGTCACCTTCCCGTCGGCGCCCACCGACACCCGGGCGGCGGACGGGGCCAGCGCCCGGTCCGGCACCGCGACCGTGCAGCGCTGCCCGGACCCGATGGTGGCGGTGCCGAGCCCCAGCCGCGCCACCCGGCCCGCGCCGGGCCCCGCGCACACCCGCAGTTCGTAGCGCCCGGCGGGCTCACCGGCCCGCATGAACGGCCCGATGGAGTCGTCGACGGTGACGCGCATGCCGTCGCGCAGCACGGACGCGGCGGGCGCGGCCGGATCGCAGGGGACGCCGTCGGCCCAGAGCACGGGCGCGGCCGGCGCCGCGACGGGCTTGCCGTACTGGCCCTGCTGTCCGTACGCGCCCTGCTGGCCCTGCTGGCCGGGGAACTGCACCACGACCCCGCCGCTGGGCGTCGGGGCGCCGCTGGTGACGCCGGCCCCGCCGCCCATCGCCCGCGCCAGAGCCTGCGCCACGTCCGCCGCGCTCGCGGCGTCGTCCGCCGACACCAGCACGTCCTGCCCGTCCGCACCTTGTTGTACGACCGTCACGGTCACCCGCATGGGATGTTCCCTCCCCGTCGGGCCCGCCCGAGCCCAGCACTCACACCTACCCCACGAGGCTATCCGCCCGGCAAACCCTCCAGGAACCCCCTCCGCCACGGCGGACAGCCCGCTCAAGGTGCGGCGAATGCCGACGTAACAGCGGTGTACGGCGCCCCTGCGCCGCATTCGCCGCTGCCGCCGTCCCGGCGTCGGCCCGGCGTCGGCCCGGCGTCGGCCCGGAGTCGGGCACGGGGTCTTCGCCGACCGGTCACGGCTCCTTCACGCCGTGCGTGGCATGATTTCGGCAGGACTCTGTCCGAGTCCGCACAACTACTACGGGGGAACGGACGTATGGGCGGCGGAGCACCACAGCAGCAGGCGACAGCGACCAATCCGTACCTGACGGATCTGCAGGACCTCAGGAGGCGGCTGACCACCGAGGTCACCAAGCTCAACGACTCGCTGAAGACGACCTGTTCCGACATGGGCGGCAAGAAGGTCTGGGTCGGCAGCACGGCGGACACCTGGGGGTCCGACGTGGAGGGCCGCCGCAAGCGGATAGGCATCCTGGTGGGCAAGCTCATCCCGATCGTCGACGCCGAGATCAAGACGTGCCCGCCCAAGGTGACGCCGACCGAGGCGAAGCTCTACCGCATGAACTAGAGTCCGGCCCCGCCCCCCGGCCACGCAATTCCAAGGGGGCGCCAACTCAACCCCACGACGCGGCAAAGCCCTCACATTGCCCCCGGCGAGTCAATGGACTGGAGCCAGCCGCTCCGTGGCAGTAGCGCGGCATTCAGACAACTCCTCGGGGGAATCAGATAATGGGTGACTTCTCGGGTATCGACCCAGCGGCGATGCTTGGCATGATCAAGTCCTTCACGTCCGACAAGGACGATTTGCGCTCCACCGCGTCGTCACTCAAGTCGCAATTCGACCAGTACGGTCTCGACAGCAGCGGCCTCAACGAGATCGTCGGCATCTGCGGCTGGCTCGACGACCAACTGCCCATGCTCAAACGGCGGCAGGGCCTGGCGGCGGGTATGGACCACGATCCGAACTCGCAGACCATGGTGAACATCCCCGAGCCGGTGATCACCTCCGCGGCCGCGCAGGCGGACGGCAAGGCCCTCGCCCAGCAGGTCAACGCCAACGAAAGCGGTGACGCGAAGGCGGCCGCCAACTACCACGCGATCGCACTGGAGTTGGCCGCGCACAAGGACGACCCCGACTTCTGCTCGGCGTTCTACGCCAACCTCGACCCGGTCATCGCGACCACCCTGCCGAGCCGCATGGCCTCGACCGGCAGCACCACGGCGGCCGACGACCTCAAGATCTACAGCCACGCCTTCGGCACGGCGGTCAGCGCCACCTACCCGGCGCCCGGCTTCGACAAGATCAAGCAGCTCTACCTCAAGCCGCTGCCCAAGGGCACCAACGGCGCCGGGTGGAACCGCGCCGCGATGATGACCTACGGCGACTTCCCGCCGGACTTCCTGGCCCAGGCCACCCGCGCGAACATCCTCGACCAGTTCGCCAAGGACCCGCACGCCGACTACCGAGGCCCCCAGGACGCCGCCAGCGCCCTCGGCCTGCCCCAGGACACCGTCGCCCTCAACCTCCAGGCACTGTCCACCAACGGCCGCGCGGCCTTCGACGCCATCGCACAGATGGGCGACCCCGCGAACCCCGACCTCAAGGGCCACCTGTCGGAGCTGATGGAGTACGGCAAGTGGCAGCCCGACGTCCAGACGCAGCTCGGCGCCGTCATCGACAACGCCTCCGGCGTCCACGGCAGTATCGGCAAGGACGGCCAGTGGCACGTCGACCCCTCGTACAAGCCCGACAACTACGAGCAGGTCTTCGGCTTCGACGCGATCCTCGCCGCCGCCCACACCAAGGACACCCTGGGGTTCAACCGGCTGTTCAAACAGGACATGGGGCGGCTGGCGGCGACCTATGCGCCGGAGATGGCGACCGCGGGCAACCTGGCCAACGGATACGCCGACCAGGAGTCGTCATTCGGAGCTCCGGGCTCCAGCACGTACAAGGAACTTCCTGGAATCACTCCTAGCTTCTATCTGTCTCCGGGGGACGCGTATCTCTTCATGAAGACCTTCGCGGACGACGACAGCATGAGCGCCCCGTACGACGAAGCCATGGGCGATCTGCAGCACCGGGTGCTCGTCAATGCCGCGCGGCTCGACCATGACGCACTTCTGGCGAACACTCTGGGTGGCGGCGAGCACTTCACCAACGCGACGAAGGCATTCGGGAACGTGGCGAGGCTGGAATACGACGCGCTGTCGAACGTCCGTGGCGACTTGGACAAGCAGGAGGAGGCGTTCCGTGAGCACTTGAAGCAGGGGATCCTGCTCCCGTGGGAAGTCGTCGGAGAGCCGGAACTCGGATACGGCGCGACGCTCGCCTGGCGCACCGGGATGTGGGCGACCAAGGAGTTCGGACTCACCTCCGCCATCGACTTCACAGCGCCTCCCGAGCGGATGGAAGGCGTGAACGAGCAGAACATGGAGATGCTGGAGTCGTCTCGATACGTCACGACCCAAGCGCTCATCGAAGGCGGCTGGCCCATCAAGGACCTTCCTGAAGAGCTCAAGGACAAGGACGGCAACTTGAAGCCGTTCGACCAGCTCAGCGACAGCAAGGACCCGAAGACGGCTGAGGAGGAGCGGAAAGAGCGCCTCGGTCAGTTCGACAGGTGGCTGGCGGACCAGGACCTGCCGCTGGGAACGGCCACGTTCCACGGCGAGGAGGAAGCCGGCTCCGGTCTTCTGACGACTATTCAGGTCGACGCGATCGTGAAGGACGCGGAGGGAAAGAAGGACTGACCCGTCGGCGTCGTACGGGGCTACGAGGTCCGCAGGCAGTCCGACGTGCCGTTGAAGGTGAGGGTCATGAGATTCGGTGCTCTCGTGGCCACGATCACCACGTGTGCGTGACGCTTGTCGCTGATCAACCCGAAGGAGACCTTGTCGGGACCGTCCTCATTCTTCGCTTTGAGGTCGTCCTGGTACTGCCTGAACCAGGCAGCGGCCGTCTGGACTTCGGTGTGCATGCTGGCAGGGTCCGGCAGGCCCGTCCACGGGACACGCTGTTCAGCGGTGTACACCCGGGTGGCCTTCCCACTACCGCACGGCACGTCCTTGGACGCGTCCGAAATCGTGGTGTACGGCGGCTTGTGCGCAATGGGGCCTGTGACGGAGTAGGCCTTGAGCGCGCTGGTGAAGTCTGTTTGCAGATCGGTTCCCGCCTGCGCCGCCGTCGGCCCGGAAGCGGAGGAGCTACCGCAGGCGGCGGTGGCGAGCAGAAGGGCGCCGCAGAGTGCGGTGGTGCCGAGGGCCGTGCGTGTTCTCCGGGTCATGCGGACACGCTAGCGGCGGGTGTGGCGACCACGCGATGCGGTACAGCGTTCTTGGGGACGACTTTGCGGGTCCGCCCGGAACGGGCCGGAGTGGTCAGGAGGCGCGCAGGCAGTCGGTGGTCCCGGTCACCACGTAGTCAACGAGCCCGCCCGCGGCCGGAGTCAGGGTGACGGTCAGATGCACGCCCGCCTTCGTGTCGACCATGGGCGCGGTGCGCTTGCTGTCCGAAGCATCCCGCTTGGCGTTGGTGTCGAGGCTGTAGCCGCGCTTCGCGAGATAGCCGTTGGTGCTGCCCTCGTCGGTGATCAGCGCCACGTGCGCGTTCGGCGTGGCCGGGACCTGCATCCGGCCCGCGAAGGCGCGCTGTCCCTTGTCCTTGCCGCAGGCGGTCGCCTTGGCGGCGTCCACCGCGTCGGTCGTCACCGTGAACGGCCGCGGCGCGGCGAGCAGCTTCTGCATGTCGGTCAGGAGCGCGCGGCCGTCCTGCGACAGACGCGTGCCCGCCTGCGCCGCCGTAGGCCCGGAAGGCTGGGCAGAGGAGGAGGAACCGCACGCCGCGGTGCCGAGTAGGAGCGCGGTGGCGAGGAGCGTCGTGCCGATAGTCGTATGTGATCTCCGGGTCATGCGGGCACGCTAGCGGCGAGCACCGGGAAGTGCCTTTGTTGTGGAGGTTATTCGGCAGGTCTTCGCGGGACCTGCACATCGCGCCGTCAGAGGTAGCGCGAAAGGGTTATGGGGGGACGCTCGCCGGTCCCGCGCGCGGGGGACAGGGATGCGCGGTCGTACGGCGGGGGCTAGCGTCGGTGGGACGGATGAGGTGGCGAAGGGGGACGAGGGTGAGCGGGCCCGGGTGGGGCGAGAGCGGGGAGGACCGGTGGTCGCGGTCGGAGCGGTGGCGGTCGGACGCCGGGGCGTACCGGGAGCTCGACGAGGGGACCAACGGGCGGCGCTGGCAGGAGGACCGGGGCTTCGGCGGGCAAGTGGTCAGCCTGTTGTTGTGTCTGGTGGGGGCCCCGGTGGCGCGCTGGCTCGGGCATGTGACGCACCGGCCGGGCTTCGGCTGGGAGGCCCTCTACTTCATGGGCTTCGTCGGGGTCGCCATCGGCCTGGGATACGTCGTACGCGCCCTGTGGGACCGGCTCTGACCGCACCCCGTTCCTCCCCTGACGGCAGGGGCATGTCAGCCCCTATCCTGTACGGGGGACGGGTCTCGTGCGGATCGTCGGCGGGCCGGACACCGTGCGGTTCTGTAGCAATGCTGTGAGTCGGTTGTCACAGGATGCGCCTTGAGGGTGTTTATAAGGCGCTGATAGCGTGCGGTGACTTGACGTCGGTATGCGGGTTGTCGCCGGACAGAGCGCGACTCTCTCTCCCCACGCAACCGATTTCACAGTGGAACACGCGGGCTCGACGGGGGCATAGACGTGAAGATCAGGGAACGTTCCGGCGGCGGTGGCGGCGGGAGCCGACGGGCCGTGCCCACGCCGACGCCCGGTGGGCCGCTCGGCGGAGAGCGGCTGCCGGTGGCGCCCCGGGAGCGCAAGCCCGCGCTCGCCGCCCTCGCGGTGCTCCTCATCCTGGTCGGCGCCCTCGGCGCCACCGTCATCGTGATGCGCGCCGGGAACAAGATCTCCGTCGTCGAGGTGACCACCCAGATCGCGTCCGGCGAGCCGATCCCGGAGACGGCCATCCACGAGGTGATGATCTCCGACGGCTCCGGCGTCGACTTCATCAAGTGGAGCCAGCGCGACGACCTGCTGAAGCACTACCGCGCGGGCACCAACCTGACCAAGGGCTCGCTGCTGGTCATGTCGATGATCACCAAGAACGACCAGGCCCTCACGCCGGGCAAGTCCGTCGTCGGACTCTCCCTGAAGGACGGCCAGTTCCCCAAGGGTCTGCAGCCCGGCGACACCGTGGCCGCCTACCGCGTCGGCAACATCGTGGGCAGCACCAGCACCGGCAAGTCGTCCACCGACGACTCCGCCAACAACCCGCTGATCAACGACCACCTGATCATCAAGACCATCGACAACAGCGCGGCCAGCAGCCTCAGCGGCAGCGGCAACACCCCGGTGACCGTACTGGTCGACACCGACAGCGCCGCCCAGTTGACGATCGCGGCCTCGGCGAACCAGGTCTCGCTCGTGCTCGTGTCCGCCAGCAAGAACTGAGTGAAGCGGGCGAAGACGTCATGGCACTGATCGCAATCGCCGCCGACAAGGGCTCACCGGGCGTCACCACCACCGCCGTCGCGCTCGCCGCCGTATGGCCGCGCCGCGTGCTGCTGGCGGAGACGGACCCGGCCGGCGGCGACCTCGTGTACCGCTCACGCGCCGCCCACGGCGGTGTGCTCGACCCCAACTCCGGACTGCTCTCGCTCGCCGCGACGGCCCGACGCGGCCTGGCCGCCGAGCAGTTGTGGGACCACGCGCAGCCGCTCACCGGCGGACTCGACGTCCTCGTCGGGCTCGCCGCCGCCGAACAGGCCGCCGGGCTCGCCGGACTGTGGCCGTCCCTCGGCCAGGCGTTCGCCACGCTCGCCGAGTCGCCCAACGGCGCGGCCGACGTCATCGCCGACTGCGGCCGGATCGGCGCGGACTCACCCACGCTCGAACTCTTCCCGCACGCCGCCCTGTTGCTGCTCGTCGCCCGCACCGAACCCGAGCACCTCGCCCGGGTACGGGACCGGGCCGGCGCGCTGTCGGCCAAGCTGCACGGCTCGCAGCGCGGCGCCGCCGCGGCCCTCGGCTACCCGCCGATCGGCATCCTGCTCATCGCCGAGCCCGGCCAGAGCGCGCGTGTCGCCGGGCAGGTCAACGAGATGCTGGTGGCCTCGCAGATCTCCGCCCGGGTCGTCGGCACCCTCGCCCACGACCCCGCGGGCGCCGAGATGCTCAGCGGCCGCCGCCGCGGCCGCCTCGACAAGTCCCTGCTGATCCGCTCCGCCCGCCAGATCACCGCCGACGTACCGCAGAGGTACGGGGTCCTCAGATGACCGCGATGGACCACCAGCTCGTCAAACGCTTCCGCCAGGAGGCGGGCGACCGCATCTCGGAACAGCGCCGCCTGGACCAGATCGCGGGCGACGCGGCGATGTCGGCGGAGGACGAGCGGCAGTTCGCGCGGGCGATCATCGCGCAGATCCTGGAGGCGCACGCCCGCTCCGAGATCACGATAGGCCGCACGCCGCCGGACGCGCAGGCCGAGGAGGCGTACGCGTCCGCGGTGCACGCCGCGCTCTTCGGCGTCGGACGGCTGCAGCCGCTGCTCGACGACCCCGAGGTCGAGAACATCGACATCAACGGCTGCGACCAGGTCTTCGTCGGCTACTCCGACGGCCGTGAACTCCAGGTCGAGCCGGTCGCCGAGAGCGACGAGGAGCTCATCGAGCTGATCCAGGTGCTCGGTGCCTACTCCGGTCTGTCGTCCCGCCCCTTCGACTCCGCCAACCCGCAGCTCGACCTGCGGCTGCCCGACGGCTCCCGACTGTCCGCCGTGATGGACGTGACGCGCAGGCCCGCGCTGTCCATCCGGCGCGCCCGCATGGGCAAGGTCTTCCTCGCCGACCTGATCGGCAACTACACGCTCACGCCCGAACTGGGCTCCTTCATGAGCGCCGCCGTGCTGGCCCGCAAGAACGTGATGATCGCCGGTGCCACCAACGCGGGGAAGACCACGCTGCTGCGCGCCCTGGCCAACGTCATCCCGCCGCACGAACGCCTCATCACCGTCGAACGCGCCCTGGAGCTGGGCCTCGACCAGTTCCCCGACCTCCACCCCAACGTGGTGGCGTTCGAGGAGCGGCTGCCCAACTCCGAGGGCCTGGGCATGATCTCGATGGCCGAACTCGTCCGCCGCTCCCTGCGTATGAACCCCTCCCGGGTCATCGTCGGTGAGGTCCTCGGCGACGAGATCGTGACCATGCTGAACGCGATGTCCCAGGGCAACGACGGCTCGCTGTCCACCATCCACGCCAACAGCTCCGCCGAGGTGTTCAACCGCATCTCCACCTACGCCCTCCAGGCGAAGGAGCGGCTGCCGGTCGAGGCGTCCCAGATGCTGGTGGCGGGCGCCATCGACTTCGTCGTCTTCGTGCAGCGGCGCAACGACTTCCAGCGCGGTGGCACGCTGCGCCGCGTCGTGACCTCCGTCCGCGAGGTCAACGGCGTGGACGGCCGCGTCCTTTCCAGCGAGGTCTTCGCCGAGGGCCAGCAGGGCGTGGCCATGCCGCACGCCCCGATCGCCTGCCTCGACGAACTCCTCGCCAACGGCTACCAGCCCACGGGGGTGTGGCGGTAATGACCGGAGTGTTCTCCCTGTCCGTGCTGTACGGACTACTGGCGGGTGCCGGAGTCGGCGGCGGTGTCGCGCTGTTCATCGTCGCGATGCGCGGCTGGGCGCCGAAACCGCCGGTCGCCGGGCAGACCGGCACCGACAAGGCGTCGGAGCTGATCCGGTTCCTGTCGCAGCGCGGCTCGCTGGCCATCGTGATCGGCCTCGCCGTACTCGCCCTCACCCGCTGGGTGGTGCTCGGCCTCGCGACGGCCGTCCTGGTCTTCACCTGGGACCGGCTGTTCGGCGGCGCCGCCGAGGAACGCGCCGCGATGAAGCGGGTCGAGGCGCTCGCGGGCTGGACGGAGTCGCTGCGCGACACCATCGCCGGCGCCGTCGGCCTGGAGCAGGCCATCCCGGCCTCCGCCCGGGCCGCCGCCCCCGCCCTCCGGGTCCACCTCGAAGGTCTCGTCGACCGGTTGCGCTCGCGCACCCCGCTGCCGGACGCGCTCCAGCACCTCGCCGACGAGATCAACGACGCCTCCGCGGACATCATCATCGCCGCCCTCATTCTCAACGCCCGCCTGCGCGGCCCCGGTCTGCGCGAGGTGCTGGGCGCGCTCGCCAAGTCGGCGCGCGAGGAAGTGGACATGAGGCAGCGCGTGATGTCGCAGCGCGCCAGCACCCGGCGCAGCGTGCAGATCGTGGTCGTCGTCTCGGTGGTGTTCGTGCTGGGACTGGCGATCTTCAACCGCAGTTACGTGCAGCCGTTCGGCACGGCCGTCGGGCAGTTGGTGCTCGCGGTGGTCTGCCTGCTGTTCGCGGCCGGATTCTTCTGGCTGCGCAAGCTGTCGACCGTCGAGACCCCGGACCGCTTCCTGGTGCACGCGCCCGAGCGGCGTACCGAGCGGATCGGCGTACCGCCCGGTCACGGCGGGCCCGAGCACGGCGGACCGCAGCAGGGCCTGCCCGGCCAGGCGTACCCCGGTGTGGCCGGCGGTTCGCCGCAGGGCTACCCGGGACCGGCGCCCGGTTTCGCCGCGCCCGGTCACGGTCCGTCCGGACACTCCATGCCCGGCCAGGGGGCCGCCCGATGAACGAGATCATCCTTTCCTGCGTGGTCGGCGCCCTCGTCGGCCTCGGTGTCTTCGCGCTGATCCGGGCGCTGATGCCCAGCTCGCGCAGCGCCGTCTCCACCGTGGCGCAGATCGACGCGCTGCGTGCGGCCGGTCCGGCCAGCGGGCCCGCCACCGCGGTGCCGACCGACCTGCGCGGCCGGATCGGGCAGCGGATCGCCGCCTTCTACCTCCAGCAGGGGTGGGAGCTGCGCTCGCTCCGCGCCGACCTGGCCGTGCTGGACCGCAGTTGGGAAGGGTTCCTGGCCACCAAGATCATGCTGGGCGCGGCGGGTCTGGTCTTCGGGCCGTTCCTGTTCGCGATCGCCTGGCAGATCGGCTTCGGCAGCAGCCCGCTCATCCCGGTGTGGATGTCGCTGCTCTTCGCGGGCGTCTTCTTCCTGCTGCCCGACCTCGAAGTGCGCCGCGACGCCGTGGAGAAGCGCAAGGACCTGCGGCGGGTGATCGGCGCCTACCTCGACCTGGTGTCGATGAACCTCGCCGGCGGCCGCGGTCTGCCCGAGGCGCTGATGGCCGCCGCCGAGATCAGTGACGGCTGGGCGCTGATGCGGATCCGCAACTGCCTCGCCGACGCCCGTATCACCGGTACCAGCCAGTGGGTCGCCCTCGGCAGGCTCGGCACCGAACTGGGCATCGAGGAGCTGACCGACCTCTCCGTCACCCTCGCCCTCGTCGCCGACGACGGCGCGAAGATCCGGGAGTCGCTCGCCGCGCGCGCCGAGACGATGCGGCACCGCGAACTGGCCGAGATCGAGGGAGCCGCCGGAGAGAAGTCGCAGTCGATGCTCGTCGCTCAACTCCTGCTCTGTGCGGGCTTTCTGGTCTTCCTGATCTACCCCGCGGCGATGCGCGTGTTCCAGACCTGATCACCGTCATCACCGCCCCGTCGTAGAAAAACGCTCAGCCGTCGAAATCCGAGCACCGAACAACGAGTTCGCCGAGTGCGAGTCGAGAGGACCTGAACCATGAACCGTCTGCTTGCCGGTAATCCCGCCCTGGAATTCGTGATGGTGTACCTCAAGGGGCGCATCGACCGGGTCCGCAAGGAAGACCTCTCCCGCGGCGCCTCCGCCGTCGAGTGGGTCGTCATCTCCGCCATCGTGGTCGGCATCGTCGCCTTCGTCGGCTTCATCATCAAGAACGCCCTCAAGGGCAAGGCCAACGACGTGAGCAACTGCATCGGCAGCTCCAACGGCGACAACCAGAGCTGCTGAGCGGGGCCGGGGGTCACTGAGTCATGAAACGAACGACCGACGCGCTGCATCACGCCGTGCGCCGCAGGCTGGAAGCCGCCCGCGGCGACAGCGGCGTGGGCAGCCGTACGGGCAGGAACGCGGGTGGCGGCGCGGGGGCGCGCACCGGCAACGACCGCGGGATGACCGCGATCGAATTCGTCTTCCTCACCCCGGTGCTGTTCTTCATGATCTTCGCGACGGTCCAGTTCGGGCTGTACTTCTTCGCCGACCATGTCGCCCAGGCGGCGGCCCAGGCGGGCGCCCGCAAGGCGCGCGCCGAGGCGGACGCGAACCCGGACGGCTGGCAGGACAAGGCGACCCGCGCCGCGGGCGACTACGTCCGGCAGCTCGGCCCCAAGCTGCTGGACGGCGACCAGGAAGTGCCGCTGCACCCTGACCAGTTCACGGTCGGTGTGCAGGTCACGGCCGGAGTGCCGACGATCTTCCCGGGCTTCCACTTCCATGTGGACGAGTCCTCGGTGGGACCGGTGGAGCGCTTCGTACCGGACAACGGGGGCTGAGCCGATGCCTAGTGGGCTGCGTGAGCGCCTGCGCGAGCGCGCGGGCGGCGCCGACCGCGGGGTGTCCACCATCGAGGTGGTGATCCTCGCGCCGGTGATCATCCTGTTCATCCTGGTGCTGGTCGGCTTCGGCCAACTCGTCGACGGCCGCGGCGCGGTGGACGGCGCCGCCCGCGACGCCGCGCGCGCGGGGTCGATCCAGCGCAGCGAGCGGGTCGCCAACGCCGAGTCCCTCGCGGCGGCCCAGGCCGACCTCAAGAACATCTGCGTCAGCGGCACCCTCCAGGTCACGCAGCTCAGCGCGGGCTTCAAGGCCGACACCCTCTACAAGGTCCAGGTGAGCTGCACCATCCGGGGCCTGCGCAACCTCGGCCTCGACATCCGCAAGACGATCACCTCGACGGCCGTCTCGCCGCTCGACCCGTTCCGGCGGGCGGAGGAGAACTGATGCGCGTACGGGGGCTGGTGAAGGAGTACGCGCGGCGGGCGATACGGCGGCTGCGCCGGGAGGGCGACCGGGGGTCCGCCGCCGCGGCCGTGCTCATCTTCGCCCTGGTCTTCATGGCGCTCGCCGCCTTCGTCGTCGACGGCGGCCTGTCGATCTCCAAGCGGGAGCGCGCCGCCGACATCGCCGAGCAGGCGGCCCGTTTCGCCGCCCAGGACATCGACATCGAGAAGCTGCGCAACTCCCCGGCGGGCACTCCGCCGGAGATCATCGCGGGCGACTGCACCGCACGGGTACGGGAGTTCGCCGCGCAGTCCGAGCTCGCCCAGGCGGACGTCGACGGCTCCTACTGCACCTTCGCCAGCACCGAGCGCGTGGTGGTGTCGATCCAGCTCACGTACCACCCCATGCTCACCGGCTTCTTCTACGACCGTGAGGTGACCGTGCACGGCACGGCCGCCGCCGAGTCGCTGACCGGTCCGGCGAACTGACTTTCCGGGCCACCCGGGTGACCCGACCGACCGACAACCGACCACGACCACCGAAGGCAGAGGGAAGCAGCCATGGCACGCACGACCGCCACGGGACGTAACCGCGCGCAGCAGGGTGGGGCGGGGGCGCGGCCGCCGCGCAGGCGCCGGACGTTCGGCGATCTCGTACGCGCCCTGCTCGCCTTCCTGGCGCTGGCCGTGCTGGTGGTGGGTGTGCCGGGTGCGCTGCTGTACTTCATCGGGTCGCCGCTGCCGCACCACTTCGACTCCGACCTCATCCGGCAGCCGATCACGTCCGAGACGTTCATCAACACGCTCGCCGTGGTGGTGTGGATCGCGTGGGCGCAGTTCACGGCGTGCGTGCTGGTGGAGGCGCAGGCGGCGATCTCCGGAGTCGGGATGCCGCACCGGGTGCCCGCGTCCGGCGGCAGCCAGATGCTGGCGCGGCAACTGGTCGCGGCGCTGCTGCTGCTCGGTGTGAGCACCGCGGGACTGGTGCCCGGCCTGTCCCAGCTGGGCCAGCACCACCAGGTGGAGAGCCAGGCCAGGCCCGGGGTGGCGGCCACCGCGCAGCAGACGCCCGGCGAGCACCAGGGCAGGGCCGCCAGCGCCGCCGCCGTACGGCACCAGACCGGGGGCGACAACGCTGCCGCCGCCAAGCAGGGCGCCGGTCAGTCGGCCGCGAAGGACACCAAGTTCTACCGGATCCAGCCGCCCGAGGGACGCCACCACGACTCGCTGTGGGAGATCGCGCAGCGCCATCTCGGTGACGGGCGCAGGTACAACGAGATCTACCAGCTCAACAAGGACCGGGTGCAGCCGGACGGTTCGAAGCTGTCGCAGGCCAGCCTGATCCGGCCCGGCTGGGTGATGGAGATGCCCGGCGACGCGCACGGCGGCGACCTGGTGGAGATGCCGGTCGCGTCGCCGCACGTCGCCCACGACGTCAAGCACTACGCCGAGCACGGCGGCGCCAAGGACACCGTCGCCGAGGGCGCGCACGCCCAGGCGCAGCCCGCCGGCCAGGAGGCCGACGGCGGTACGGGCGGCACCGGTTCCGGCTCCGGTGGCGGCGGGCGGCACGCGGGTGGCGCCGAGCAGGTCGCGGAGCAGGGCGGAGCGGCGGGCGGGGCGCACGCGCTCGCGGCCCACGGCGCCTCGCACGGTTTCGATCTGTCCGAGGCGCTGATCGCCGCCCCGCTGCTGGCCGCGGGCCTGCTGGCGGCGCTCGGCAGGCGGCGCCGTACCGCGCTGTGGCAGTCGGTGACCGCGGGCATCCTGCGCACACCGCGCACCCCCACCGGGCCGGAGGCCGATGTCGCCGACGCGCTGCGGATCGGCGCCGACCCGGACAGCGTGGCCTTCCTCGACCGGGCGCTGCGCGCGCTGTCCGCGCTGCTCGACGCCGAGGGCCGCCAGCTGCCCACCGTCTACGCGTCCTGGCTCACCGAGGAGTCGCTGCACCTGCAACTGGCCTGGCCCGAGGGCCAGCCGCCCGCGCCCTGGCAGCTCGGCCAGGACGAGACCTTCTGGCGTCTCGACCGCCGTGACCTCGGCGAGAGCGCCGATGTGTCGGCGGCGGCCCCGTACCCCGGTCTGGTCGCGCTCGGCATGCTCGACGGGGCGCGGCTGATGCTCAACCTCGAAGCGGTGCCCGGCATCGTGTCGCTGGCCGGAGCGCGCGCCGACCGCGAGGCCGTACTCGCCTCCGTCGCCGCCGAACTGGCCACCAACGGCTGGTCGGACCGGATGACGGTCACCCTCGTCGGCTTCGCGCAGGACCTCACGGCGCTCGCGCCCGCCCGCGTCCGGCACCTCCCTGACGTGCCCGCGGTGATCGAGACGATGTCCGCGGAGACCGTGCAGCGCGCGGGCGCGCTGCGCAACGCCGGGCAGGACAGCGTGCTGACCGGCCGCACCGGCCAGGCCCAGCACACCCAGTGGGCGCCGCACCTGGTGCTGCTCGCCGCCGAGCCCACCGAGGCGGAGGCGGAGCGGCTGGCCGAACTCGCCGCCGACGCGGGCCGGCTCGGCATCGGCTACCTGGTCGCGTCCGACCGCAGGGACATGCCGGGCGCCGCCTGGGAGCTGGAGGTCACCCCCGCCGGCCGGCTGCTCGCCCCGCTGCTCGGCCTCGACCTGGAGGCCCAGGTGCTGCCCGCCGCGCAGTACGAGGCGGTGCTGCAGCTCTTCGCGCAGGCGGGCGGCGACGACGGCCCCGGCCCCGACGCCCCGCCGTTCCTGGTCGACCTCAGCGACCAGGGCCGCCCCGGCGTCTACGCCCGGCTGCTCGGCTCCTTCGAACTCGTCGGCATCGAGGCGCCGTCCGCCGAGCGCAGCGCCCTGCTGCACGAGGCGCTCGCCATGCTGCTGCTGCACCGCGAGGGCGTGCACCCGCGGGTGCTGGCCGCCGCGCTGTGGCCGCGCGGCGTCACCGAGGACGTCCGCGACGCGCTCATCGAGCGGCTGCGCGACTGGCTCGGCACCGACCCCGGCGGCGCCTCCCGGCTCTCCTTCGACGCCACCGGCCGCATCGTGCTGTCGACCTCCGTGGTCTCCGACTGGGACGTGCTGCAGACCCTGCACCACGAGGCCACCGAGGGCAGCGCCGCGGGCGACCCGACCGCCCGCAGGCGGCTGCTCACCGACGCCCTCTCGCTGGCCCGCGGCCCGCTGCTGGAGGACCGCGCCAGCGGCCGCTACGGCTGGCTCGCCCACGAGATCGTGGACGCGCAGCACCCGGTGCTGGTCGCGGAGATCGCGCTGGCCCTCAGCGAACTGCACCTGGGCGCCTCGAAGCCGAAGGCGGCCGTGGCCGCCATCGAGACCGGCCTGGCCGTCTCGCCCAACGACGAGCGCCTCTGGCTGGCCCTGCTCCGCGCCACCCAGGCCACCGGCGACCCGGCCCGCCTCGAGGCCGCCGCCAACTCCCTCATCGCCCGCAGCAACTCCCTCAACGGCCCCGCCCGCGGCCTCCCGCCCCGCGTCGAGGCCCTCCTGGACGAACTCCTCCCCGAATGGCGCGGCCGCATCGCCAACTGACCGACCCCATCCGGCGACGGAGGCTTCCGCCCCAGTGGCGGCGAACGCGTTCCAGACCGTCGTACGGTGACGGCCGCCGCTCGCTGAACCGGGAGCGGGAGCCGGGGTGCGGGCTCGGCTTACCGCGCCCGGAGGGCGGACTTCTTGGCGCGGTTGCCGCAGATGTCCATGGAGCACCAGCGGCGGGTGCCGGGGCGGGAGTGGTCGAGGAAGAGGGCGCCGCAGGTGGGGGAGGCGCAGGGGCGCAGGCGCGGGAGGAGCGCCGGGCTGGTCGCCAGGTCGAGGGCGTCGCGGGCGACGAGGGCGAGGGTGGCGGGGACCGGTTCGTCGGCGTGCCAGGTGAGGGTGGACGAGGGGCCGAGCCGGGGGATGGGCACGGGGAGCGCGGCGGCCTGGTTGAGCCGCGCGCGGGCCGCGGCGCTCAGGGGGTTGAGGATGCCGCCCTCGGGGGCGCCCATGGCGGCGGTGAGCAGCTCGTGGACGGCCTCGCGCAGCGCGCGGGCGTCGCGGACCTCGTCCTGCGTCGGCGGTGTGCCGGGCGGCGTCGTGCACGGGCCGCACTGGCGTACCCAGGCGGACAGGGCCGCGGGATCGGCCAGTTCCTCGCTGACCTCGCCCTTGCCGCGGTGCCGCAGGGTGCGCACGAAGTCCAGGCACAGCCGCCCCGCGCCCTCGCGGAAGCGGGAGCCCTCGGCGGGTGCCGCGCTGTCGCTCATACCGACCACTCTACCGCTGGAACCGGTTTAACTGGTACCTTCGAGGAACCGGTTTAACTGGTGCTGCCTTCGAGAGGTGCAGAGGTACCGATGTCCCAACCGTCCGACGCCCCGGCTCCCCCTTCGCCCCCCACCGCTCCCGGGCCGCCCCGCGCCCTCATCGTGCTGCTCGCCGTCGCCTGCGGCCTGACCGTCGCCAACCTCTACTACGCCCAGCCGCTGCTCAGCGAGCTGGGCCGGACCTTCGGCGTCGGCACCGTCACCGCGGGCGCCCTCGTCACCGTCTCCCAACTCGGCTACGCCGCAGGGCTGCTCTTCGTCGTTCCCCTCGGCGACGTCGTCGAGAAGCGGCGGCTGGCAACGATCCTGCTCTCGCTCACCGTCGGCGCCCTGGTGCTGGCCGGTGCGGCACCCGGCTTCGCCGTGCTGCTCGGCGCCCTGCTCATCGCCGGGACCACCCTGGTCGTCACCCAGATCCTGGTGCCGTTCGCCGCCGACCTGGCGCCGGACGAGAGCCGCGGCCGGGTCGTCGGCCAGGTGATGAGCGGCCTGCTCACCGGCATACTGCTCTCCCGCGCCGTCGGCAGCCTCCTCGCCGACGCCACCAACTGGCGCGTGGTGTACCTGACATCGGCCGGGCTGATGACCGTACTGACCCTGGTGCTGCGCTCCGCCCTGCCCCGCCGCGCGCCGCACCCCCACGCCGCCGCCCTGTCGTACGGGCAACTGCTGCGCTCCACCGCGCGGCTGCTGCGGGTGCACCCGGCGCTGCGCCGCCGCGCGCTCTACCAGGCGGCGATGTTCGGCGCGTTCAGCGCCTTCTGGACGACGATCTCCTTTCTGCTGACCCGGGCGCCCTTCCACTACAGCCAGTGGCAGGTGGGGCTGTTCGCCCTGGCGGGCGCGGGCGGCGCGGCGATCGCCCCGCTCGCCGGACGCTGGGCCGACCGCGGGCTGGTGCGCCCGATGACGGCCGCCGCCTTCGTCGCGGCCGCGCTGGCCTTCGCGGTCGCGGGGCTCGGACGGCACAGCATCCTCGCCCTCGGCGCCGCCGCGGTCGTGCTCGACATGGCCGCGCAGACCACGCTCGTCCTCGGCCAGCACGTGGTCTTCCAGCTCGACGGCCGGGCCAGGGCCCGGCTCAACAGCGCCTTCATGGCCGTCTTCTTCGTCGGCGGCGCGGTCGGCTCACAGGCCGGGTCGTACGCCTACCACGCCGGCGGCTGGACGGCCGTGACCCTCTTCGGCGCCGCGCTGCCGCTCCTCGCCCTCCTGTTGTGGACCACGGACCGCACGCACCACCGCAAGGACAGCCGGGTGGCGCGGACCGTGCTCACGTCTTCGACACCACGCTCAGAATCTCCGGAAGACGGTCGAGCAGCAGCGGAGCGGTGAACCGCAACGCCAGTGCGGCGGACGCGAGTCCGTAGACCGCGCCCAGCGGGAGTATCAGCCAGAGCAGGTCGTGGTGGCCGCCTGTGTGCAGGACGATGTCGAGGGCCAGCACCGGCGCGCAGAGCGCGGCGCCGCAGAGCGTGCCGCCCAGCACGTTCAGCATCACCAGACCGGTCTGGCCCGGTGCCGCGTTCCCGAACGGGTTGTTCTGCGGCACCGCGTACGGGAAGCGGACGCTGGCGAAGGCGCCGGTGGCGATCAGCGCGCCGAGGAAGGCGAAGGCCAGCCCGAGGGTCTCGGCGAGCGCCGAGGCGTGGTTCAGCAGCAGGGCGGCGCCGGTCGTCACGACGGTCACGTACGGCACGGCGATGGCCGCCAGGGTGAGCGCCCGGCCGCGCAGCTCCTGGGCCGCGTCCCGGCGGGTGCCTATCGTCGCGGAGACGGTCCAGAAGGCCGAGCCGTCGAGGCCGAACTGGTTGTACATCTGCATGCCGAGCAGCCCCGCCGCCCACAGGCACTGGTAGACCGAGCCGTGCTGGACCACCGCCACCAGCGGCAGCAGCAGGCCCACGGCGAGGCCCGATGCCCACGACGCCTTCGAGCGCGGGTCGCGCCACAGATAGCGGAACTGCCGCTCCATGACGGTGCCGGTGCGACCGCCCACCATCAGACCCGGCAGCAGCCCGCCCAATAGGGACGGCCGCGCCGCCGCCTCCTTGTCGGGCGCCGCCTGGATCGTGGAGGCGTCCGGCGTCACCATCAGCCGGAACAGGCTGCGGTACCACCAGCGTAGGATCAGCAGCAGCACGGCCACGGTGAGGGCCAGTTGGACGGCGGCCAGACCGTACGCCCCGCGCGCGGTGGAACGCACCGCGTCGACAGCGGGCGCCGGGGGGATCCAGCGCAGAACGCCCGCCACCGAAGTGGCGCGGTGCAGACCGCCGTTGGACGACAGCGAGCTGAGGCCCAGATTGACCAGCTGCGCGCCGACCGCCACGAACAGACCGCTCAGCAGCGCGAGGTCGCGACCCTTGCGGCTGGTCAGCAGCCGGGTGTTGGCGGCGGCCACCGCCCGTGACAGGGCCACGCAGACCAGCAGCACCAGCGCGACGGCGACCGCGGCCACCACCGCCGACGCCCAGCCGTGCGCGACCGCGGTGACCGCGCCCGCCGAGACCAGCAGGGTGAAGAGCGGGCCGATGCCGATCAGGGACGACGTCAGCAGGGCCGTGATCAGCGGGCGGGGGCGCAGCGGCAGCATCGCCAGCCGGGTCGGATCGAGCGTGTCGTCGCCGCCGAAGAAGAACAGCGGCATGACCGCCCAGCCCACGACGAGGATGACGGCGTTGGTGACCGCGGCCGCCTGGGCGTAGTGGTTGCCGCGCAGCGCGATCATGCCCGCGCCCAGGCCGAGGGCGTACAGCATCGCGAAGGCGACGCCGATGGACCAGCCGACGGTGCGACCGGTGGACTGGCGCAGGCCGTTGCGCATGATGGCGAGCTTCAGCCGGACGAAGACCGGCGTGAGGGACGGTGCACCGGCCGGCGTGGGAGCGGTCGCCGGGGCGGGCAGCGGCGCGGTGCCCGGGGCGGCGGTCATCGCTCGCCGCCGCTCAGCCAGTCCAGATTCTGCCCGTCCCGCCGGTCCGCCCCCACCAGCGACAGGAAGGCGTCCTGCAGGCTGGCAGCCGCCCCGCGCACCTCGGCGATCGGGCCGCGGGCCACGATCCGGCCCGCGGCCATCACCGCGACCCAGTCGCACAGGCTCTCCACCAGCTCCATCACGTGCGAGGAGAAGACGACCGTGCCGCCCGACTCCGTATAACGCACCAGCACACCGCGGATGACCTGCGCCGACACCGGGTCGACGCCCTCGAACGGCTCGTCCAGGAAGAGGACTTCCGGGCTGTGCAGCAGGGCCGCGGCCAGGCCGATCTTCTTGCGCATACCGGTGGAGTAGTCGACGACCAGCTTGTTCTGCGCGGCGGACAGATCGAGGACGTCGAGGAGCTGCGCCGCGCGCTTGTCGACCTCGTTGCCCGGCAGACCGCGCAACCGGCCCGTGTACGCCAGGAGTTCCCGCCCCGACAGCCGCTCGAAGAGCCGCAGCCCCTCGGGCAGTACGCCGATCCTGGACTTCACGCCGACCGGGTCCGACCACACGTCGCGCCCGACGATCTGCACAGCGCCGTCGTCCGGCCGCAGCAGACCGGTGATCATGGACAGGGTGGTGGTCTTCCCCGCCCCGTTCGGCCCGACAAGGCCGATGAAGCGGCCCGATGGCAGCTCCAGATCGATCCCGGCCACCGCCACCTGCTCGCCGAACCGCTTCCACAGGCCGCGCACCCGCACCGCCGCAGGCGGCGCTCCCGCGGCGACCCCGCCGGACGCCTCCGCCGCGCCCGCCGTGTCGTCGGCCCGCTTGCCGTACGCCTCAGGCTGGTCATGGCCCATGACGCGCACCTCTCTCCCCGCTACCGCTCCCCGTGGATGTTCACTGCTCGCAACAGTAGACGCGACCACTGACAGTGACGATCGATCTGAGCGTCAATTGAGGATCGGCGGCCGAAGAGGCCACGTCAGCGGCGGATGAGCGGCGGCAAACAGGGGCGAAACGGGGCGCGCGGTGGCGGTACCGCGGCGTCACGGCGGCGACGGCGCCAGGCCATGACCGGCGCCGCCGCAGACCTCAGCGGCCGCGCGCCGCCGCCAACTCACGCCCGCAGGCGTACGCGAGCGGGCTGAGCAGCTCCTCCACATCGGGCAGCCAGCGGTTGAGCGTGGTGGGCTGCCGGGCCCACTGCACGCAACCCGAGCCGGTCCGGGTCGGCGGCGCGACGACCCACTCGCCCTCCCCGCGTACCTTCAGATCGAGGGTGTCGGGGGCCCAGCCGAGCCTGCGCAGCAGGTCGGGCACCTTGACGGTGGCGCCGGGCAGGACGAAGAAGACCAGCCGCCGGTCGGGGGCGCACATCACCGGGCCGAGTGGCAGGTCCATCCGCTCCATCCGGGCCAGCGCGAGGCAGCCCGCCACCTCCGGCACGTCGATCGCGTCGAACGTCCCGCCGGTGGGCAGCAGGATCGAGGACCGCGGCTGCTTGTTCCACATCCTGCGCACGGCGGGCGCGCTCCCGCTGGCCTGCCCCGCCCAGTCGGGGCGGGTCGGATGGGCACCGGGAGCCGGGCAGGCGGCCGACCCGCAGGAGCAGCGGGCGAGCCCGGCCGGCCCGCCCGGGTCGTCCTCCAGCCAGGAGCCGGGCAGCACCTCCCAGTGCCGCTCCTCCGCGTAACGGACCGCTGAGTCGAGAAGTTGGCCGGTGAGCTGCCGCGGCGCCCCGATGGTGTCTTCCACGTGCTGCTCAACTCCCGCCACCAGCGGTGGTTACGGGGTGAAGTCGCGGCTCATGGCAGGCGCACGGATGCACGCCCGGGGGCGCGTACGGGCATCCGGCTCCCGATGCGGGTAGTCACCTGGGGGCCGCGCGGCGGTCGAACGGGGGCGGATGTGTGGGAATTGCCCTGAGATCGGGGCATTTTTCGCTTCCGGGATGGGCACGAGTCACCAGGACGGGCCTGGGGGCACCGAGGGACGTTGATAGGGGGCACAGATGGCCGCACGACCACTGGTGGCGCGTCAGCCGAACGAACGGCTCCAGGCGCTCATCCAGGAGGCAGGCTGCTCCAACGCCGGTCTCGCCCGCAGGGTCAACATGTGCGGGGCCGAACACGGCCTCGACCTGCGGTACGACAAGACGTCCGTGGCCCGCTGGCTGCGCGGCCAGCAGCCGCGCGGACGCGCGCCGGCCATCATCGCCGAGGCGCTCGGCCGCAAGCTCGGCCGCGCGGTGTCCATCGACGAGATCGGCATGGCCAACGGCAAGAACCTCGCCACCGGCATCGGACTGCACTTCGCGCCGACCGTACTCGGCGCGATCGAGCAGGTCTGCGAGCTGTGGCGCAGCGACGTCGGCCGCCGCGACTTCCTGACCGGCTCCACGGTGGCCGCGTCCGCGCTGGTCGAGCCCAGCCGCGACTGGCTGATCACCCGCCCCGACCAGGGCGTCGCGCGCAACGGCGGCGCCAGGGTGGGCATGTCCGACGTGGAGGCGGTCAAGGCGACCACCCAGGCGCTCACCGACCTCGACCACCGGTTCGGCAGCGGCCACGTCAGGCCGGTCGTCGTGCACTACCTCAACAGCGTCGTCTCCGGACTGCTCGCGGGCACCTACCGCGAGTCGGTGGGCCGCGAACTGTTCTCCGCGGTCGCCAGGTTGACTGAACTGGCGGGCTACATGGCGGTCGACACCGGCCAGCCCGGGCTCGCCCAGCGCTACTACATCCAGGCCCTTCGGCTCGCCCAGGCGGCCGGTGACCGCGGCTACGGCGGCTACATCCTCGCCGCCAGCATGAGCCACCTGGCGGCCTCGCTCGGCAACCCCCGGGAGATCGCCCAACTCGCCCGCGCCGCCCAGGAAGGGGCCCGCGGCCAGGTCACCCCCACCGCGCAGGCGATGTTCTACGCGGCGGAGGCCCGCGGGCACGCGCTGCTCGGCGACGCCCGCACCTTCGCCACCGTGGCGGGCCTGGCCGTCGAGGCGATGGAGCAGTCGCGGCCCGACCAGGACCCGCCCTGGATCGCGCACTTCGACCACGCCTACCTCGCCGACGAACTGGCGCACTGTCACCGCGACCTGGGGCAGGCCGTACCCGCCGCGCGCCGCGCGGAGGAGGCGCTCGCCGCGCACCCCGCCTCGCGCTCGCGCCGCCGCGCCATCGACCTGCTGCTGCTCGCCGACGCCCAGGTGCAGCAGCGCGACCTGGAACGCGCCTGCCACACCGGCAGTCAGGCCGTCGCCCTGCTGTCCGGCCTGCGCTCCAACCGCGGCGCCGAGTACCTGGACGACTTCCGCCGCCGCCTGGAGCCGTACGCCGCCGAGCCGGTGGTCCGCGAGTTCGGCGCCCGGCTGGTGGAACAGGAGGCCGCGTAAGAGCCGCCAGGAGACAGACGACGCCTCAGGAGCCGAATCGTTACCCGAACGACACCCGCACACCCCGCCCAGCCGCGGAACCCCCGCAGAGACCCAGGCGAGACCGGCCGGGCCCCTGCGGGGAACGGGCCGGGCGGGACCGGGAATTGCCCCGGAAACCTGTGCGGCACCGCTCAGTCGTTCGGGTACGTGGCCGGTGTTCCGGTTGACCCGGTAGCGTGGGCCGACGGTACCGACGACAGGTAGAGGCGGGAGTCAGCGGCGATGCACAGCGACGGACGCGGCGAGGAGACGCCTGAGGCGTACCGGGGCGTCGTGCTCCCCGCAGAGCGGCAGCAGCAGGCGCCCGGCACCTACGGCGAGCACGTCCAGCCGTCCGGCGGCACCCCCTGGGGCCAGCCCGCGGGCGGCCCGGAACCGGCCGACGCGACGCAGATGCTGCCGCCCTACCCGGGCTCGACGCCGCCGCCGTCCGCTCCGGTGGCCGACGCCACCCAGATGCTGCCGCCGTACCCGGGCTCCACGCCCCCGCCGTCCGCTCCGGTGGCCGACGCCACGCAGATGCTGCCGCCCTACCCCGGTGGCGCCCCGGTCGCTCCCGCCGCCGCGGGCCCCGGCCCCGTACCGCCGCTGCCGCCCGTGCCGCCGCAGGCACCGGCCGCCCCCCACCTGCCGCCGCAGCCGCCCGCCGCCGAGTCGACCCAGGCGCTGCCGCTGTCGATATTCCACGAGGAGCCGCAGCAGCAGCCCTTCGGGCAGCAGGGACAGCACGGGCAGCAGGGCCAGCACTTCGACGCGTACGGCGGCCAGCAGGCCCCGCAGCAGCCCTACGGGCAGGGCTACGACTACGGCCAGCCGTCGTACGAGCAGGAGCAGCAGACCGGCCCGCAGCACGACAGCGACTACGACCACCTGTTCCGCAGCGACGTCCCCGGACCCGAGCCGCTGCGGCAGCGCATCATCCAGCCGCCGTCCCAGCAGCAGGCGCCGCCGCAGTACGGGCAGCAGCCGCCGCAGGGCTACGACCCCGGCTACGGCTACGACGACGGCGGTGACGACCGCGGCAGACGGCGCCGGATGTCACCGGGTGTGCTGATCGGGATCGCGGTGGCCGGAGTGGTCGTCGCCGGTCTGATCGTCGGCGCCCTGATGAACGGCGGCGGCAACGCCAGCGCCGACAACACCGGCGACAAGGGCGCGACCAAGCCCCCCGCCTCGTCGAGCGCCTCCGCCACCGGCGGTGCGGGCGACGGCACCGACAGCGTCGCCAAGCAGCAGGCGCAGGCGCTCGACGCGCTCCTGAAGACCAGCGGCAGCAGCCGCAGCTCCGTGGTGAGCGCGGTCGAGTCGATCAAGAACTGCCAGAATCTGGGCACCGCCGCCTCCGACCTGCGGTCCGCCTCCAACCAGCGCACCGGCCTGGTCACCCAGCTCGGCACGCTCGCCGTGGACAAGCTGCCCGGCCACGCCGAACTCACCGACGCGCTCACCAAGGCGTGGCAGGCGTCGGCCGCCGCGGACGGCCACTACGCGAGCTGGGCCGACCAGGCCGCCCACAACCACAAGGTCTGCAAGGGCGGCCACGCCCGCGCCACGGACGAGGCGCAGGCGGGCAACCGGGAGAGCGGTTCCGCCACCGAGCAGAAGAAGCGCGCGGTCCGGCTGTGGAACACCATCGCCAAGCAGTACGGGCTCACCGAGCGGCAGTACAGCCAGCTCTGAGGCGTACGGGCGCCGCCGGTCCGACGGCGCCCCGCTTCCGGCCGGTGGTGCCGACCGCTACCGGCCGCGCGGTCAGTGCTGGCGCAGGGTCGCCGTCACGTCGACGAACCCGGGGCGCGACGGGATCAGCCGCCCCTCCCGCACCGCCTGATAGGTCACCTTGGCGTTCACCATCCGGGGGTGGTCCGGGATGCCGAGCAGATCGGCGTCGGTCCAGCCGAGGTCCGGGGTCAGGCCGCCGGTCGACAGATGCGTCGTCTTGTCCAGCGCCAGCCGCAGGCTGTTCGCCGTCACCTTGGTCTTGGAATCCGCCATCGTGCGCACCACCGTCGCGAAGGCGGAGTACGCGATCCACGTGGTCTGCACCCCGGGGTCGGCCACGTCGATCCGGTCGTCGTTGAAGGCGTACTTCTTCACGACCGCCTTGAGCTGGTCCCACTTCGGGTCGGACGCGGGCGGGTACCAGCCGGTGACCAGCGCGTTCTCCAGCGGGCTGCTCGGCCCGCCGGTGGAGTCGACGAGCGACTGCTGGACGCTGCCCAGCACCGAGGACACCTTCACCCGCGGCGCCGTGTCGCCGATCCTGCGCAGGGAGTCGAAGAACGTTCCGGTGCGGTCGCCGAGCACCGCGGTCACGCAGGTCGACGCCTTGTTGTTGCCTATCGCGTGCTCGGCGATCTGCGAGTAGTCCGTGGCGTCGTCCGGCGCGAGCAGGTCGTTGGCCTTCGCCCGTCCGCCGGCGGTGAGCCCCTGGTCGAGGAAGATCGGGAACTGGTCGCCGGTGATCGAGTCCGGCCGCACCAGGTTGACCTTCTTGCAGCTGTCCGCCAGCTGCCGCCCGTTGCCCGCGAGGAGCGTCGGCAGCCCGCCGTTGACGGGATACGACATCGGGCTCTGGAACTCGTCCTGGGTGATGCCGTAGCCGCCCAGGTACGGGATCCCTGCCGTGTCCAGGGCGGTGGTGAAGGTGCCGCCCTGCTCGCTGTACGAGCCGACGACGGCGACCACGCCCGCCTCCGTGGCCCGCTGCACGCAGCCCGCCACGGTGACGGAGTCGTCGCGGTCGTTGCAGGTGAGCACCTTCAGCTTGCGTCCGCCGAGACCGCCCTGGTCGTTGACGTACGCCTCGAATGCCTGCGCCATGGCCAGCATTCCCGGCATATTGGTGGATTTCGTGTCGACCGGTGCCCAGGTCATCACGACGATCGGCCCCGGGGAGCCCCCCGTGCCCCCCGGGATCACGCCACAGCCACTGAGCAGCGCGCCGGTGGCCAGCAGTGACAGGGCACTCAGACGGGCCCTACGCATACGCCGTTCAGTCATGTACCTGGAAGATTCCGGTTCGCACCGAACTTGGGGGTTACCGCGAGCGAATGAGAGCTCACTTTCAGGTGAATTACAGGTGTCGCCGTTCGGGAACGTACGATCCTGCGTTGTGCAAGGTTCGGAGAAGTCTTCCCGTCGCGGCCATCGCTCCTCCACGATGGGGGGCATGCCGCTCAATGACATGCCGTGGTGGCGCTGGCGCAGCAATGTGCGCTCGGCGCTGCACATGATCAGCGATCCGGTGTTCCAGCAAGAGGTATGGCAGTCCGGCCGCGAGGGATACGGCGACGTCACCGACGCCGTCTACCGCCTTGTCGAGGACACCTGGCTCGACAACTGGTCCGCCGAGAAGTACGTGGGCACGATCTTCCGCGACTCCCAGGAAGCCGCGCTGGTCGATGTCGCGGTGCTGCGCGTCCTCAAGATCCTGCACCAGGTGGGCGCCGACGCACCCGTGTCGGCCTATCTGGAGCACCACGCCTGGCCCGAGGCGGTCCGCGCGGCCCGCGAGGCCCACGTCCGGCTCGCCGCCAACGACGGCGAGGACCCGGACGCGCCGCCGCGGTCCCTGGAAGTGCTGGCGATCTACACCCGTTCCGCGTGACGGACTGATCCCCCTCGCCGGGCGTGTCTGTGCGAGGCTGGCGCGGTGAACGAACAGCAGCCGCCGCAGCCTGAACCGCAGTACGTCCTCACGCTGTCCTGCCCGGACAAACAGGGCATCGTGCACGCGGTCTCCAGCTATCTCTTCATGACCGGCTGCAACATCGTCGACAGCCAGCAGTTCGGCGACCAGGACACCGGCCTGTTCTTCATGCGGGTGCACTTCTCCGCCGGATCCGCCGTCACCGCGGACAAGCTCCGCGCGAGCTTCGCGGCGATCGGTGAGGCGTACGAGATGGACTGGCGGATCCATCCGTCCGACGAGCGGATGCGCGTCGTCCTCATGGTCAGCAAGTTCGGCCACTGCCTCAACGACCTGCTCTTTCGCACCAGCATCGGCGCCCTCCCGGTCGAGATCGCCGCCGTGGTCTCCAACCACACCGACTTCCGCGAACTGGTCGGCTCCTACGGCATCCCGTTCCACCATGTGCCGGTCACCCGGGAGACCAAGGCCGAGGCCGAGGCGCGGCTGCTGGAGATCGTGGAGAAGGAGGGCGTGGAACTCGTCGTCCTCGCCCGCTACATGCAGGTGATCTCCGACGACCTCTGCCGCCAGCTGTCGGGGCGCATCATCAACATCCACCACTCCTTCCTGCCGAGCTTCAAGGGCGCCAAGCCCTACCACCAGGCGCACGCCCGCGGGGTGAAGCTCATCGGCGCGACCGCCCACTACGTGACGGCCGACCTCGACGAGGGGCCGATCATCGAGCAGGAGGTCGAGCGCGTCGGGCACGAGGTCACTCCGCAGCAACTCGTGGCGATCGGCCGCGATGTGGAGTGCCAGGCGCTGGCCCGCGCGGTGAAGTGGCACAGCGAGCACCGGGTGCTGCTCAACGGCCGCCGCACGGTCGTCTTCGCCTGAGGTTCAGCGCACTGAGGTCCGCGCGCCTGAAAACGCGCACCTTTGGTGCCGTAATCCGCTTCCTCAGAGGCGGGAAAGGGACGCCGCGGCGAAGAGCACGTCACGAATGGCGTCGCGGTCGCCGTCCTGGCCGATGGCGATCCGCTCCGGTTCGATGTGCCCCGCGGCCAGCTGGCAGAACTCGACGCCGTCCATCGCCACATGGGCGACCATCTCGTCCTCCGAGGCGACCGCGCCGGGCGAGTCCAGCGGCAGGTACCAGCGACCGCCGCCGCTGCCCTCGACCTCCAGCAGCAACGACCGGCCACGCGTCCCCGCCGCCACCAGGCGTGAGGGCGAGGTGGCCAGACCTGCCCTGCGGCGGTCGGCGAGCGCGGACGGCAGCATCCGCGCCGCCAGGTCGATCATCCGGTTGAGGTTGCGCGGCGCGGGCGGGTCGTAGGGGTAGTCCACCGCGTCGGCGATGTCCGAGGCGTGGATCCAGCACTCGAACGCCCGGTCCAGAAAAGCGTCCTGGAGCGCCAGCTGGAAGTGGCCGTAGTCCACGTCGAGCCCGGCCGCCCCGCCGCCCGCGAACGACACCGTACGGACCAGGTTGTGGCTCTGCTCCCGCCACAAGGACCGCAGCGTCGCGCCCGGAAGCTTCCCGTACGCCGCCCAGTGCGCCGCCGTCCGCTCGGACGGCGGCAGCGGGAACTCGGCCTCGCCCCGGGCACGCCGCATCCGGGCACGCGCGGCGAGACCCATCCCGACACCCATGCCCATGCCGTGCCCGGTACGCGGGCCCTCCGACACCGGTTCCGTGCCGGGCGCGGGCAGCCCGAGCGACCTGGCCACCAGACCGTCCACCGCCGTGAGGTGGGCGATCACCTGCGCGACGGTGAACTCCGTGGACACCGGCCCGTTCTCGTGCCACTGCAGGGCGACCGGCGCCTTCCAGTAGGTGTCGCCGAGGTCCCGCAGCAGCGCGTCCAGCCGGGCGGCCTCCGCGTCGTACGGTCCCGCCCACTCGGGCACCGGGATCCGGGCCGGACGGCGGCCCAGACAGCCTTCGAGCACCCGGGCGCGCAGCAGCGGGTCGAGGTCCAGCGACTCCTCCTGGTGCAGCAGCCCCACCGCGTCCCGCAACCGCAGCGCCTCCTCCGCGCAGGTGGCGCAGTCCGTGAGGTGCACCTCGACGGCCAGCGACTCGTCCCGTGAACATGCCGCCAGCGCCCACGCGCCCAGCAGCGACTTGAGCGTGCGGTGGTCGTAGTGGGGCAGCGCCTGCTGGGGCTGCGGCCGCTCCCACGACTGCTGCTCCGGCTCGGGCCCGCTCTCCCGCGGCGCCTCCGGCGGAAGCGGCCGCGCCTGTGGGCGCCCCATTTCCGGCTCCCGTTCGGGCTCCGGCGCCGGGGAGTTCCGCTGCTCGCGCTGGTACGGCACGCGGGGCATCCCGTCGCCGTCCCCGCCGCGGGGTCCGTCGCCGTTGTGGAACGCCGGGCCGCTCACCGTCGGCCCCGCTGTCCCCGCGGTTCGAGCGCGTGGTCCGTCCTGCTGCCCGGTTCCATCGCCGTCGAGAGCATCTGGAGGCCGAGCCGCAGCCGGCGGCGCGCCTCGTCCTCGCTCACGCCCAGCCCCGCCGCCGCGGCACGGTAGTCGAGCCGCTCGCGGTAGGCGAGTTCGAGCGCGGCGCGCAGGGGCGCCGGCATCGAGGTGACGATGAAGTCCGCGCGCGCCGCCGTGTTGGCCTCCCGCACCCGTGCCTCCACCTCGTCCGGCGTCGACCGCCCGCGGTTCTCGTACTGCCGCAGCCGGTGCACCGCCTGGCGCTGGGTCAGCGTCGCGATCCACGAACGCAGCGAACCGTGCTTGGGGTTGTACGCGTCCGGGTTCTCCCAGATGTAGCCGAACACCTCTCGCGTGATGAGGTCGGCGGCATCGTCGTCGTCCATCACCCGGTGGGCGAGGCTGTGCACGAGTGACGCGTAGCGGTCGTAGAGCTCACCGAGTGCGGCCTCCTCGCCGCGCGCCAGCCGCTGCTGCATCTTGCGGTCCCAGCGCGGTGGTGCGGGTGTCGCCATGTGCACCGGCCCCCTTGCCTCGCTTCGTCGCCGCCCTTGCCGACCGTGCTCAACCCGAGGCCCCCGGCGGACCGTCCGTCATGAACACCGACCGTAGCCGAGTGTGTTCGGTCCGCCCGAACGCGCTCACGTCGAATGTAACGGCCCCCCTGGGCGACGTGCGCTGCTTTGCACCAACCTGGCGCTGCATGTGATCGGTTTTGGCGGTCTGTTATCCGGGTGTGACCAGAAGGTTGCAGAGTTACGGCTGAGAACGGGCATAGGGTCAGGATGATGACGTTGCTGAAATCGAAGCCGAGGCGAGGTGGGTGCCGATGCTGGTGACCCAGGCCGAGCGAGAAGGCTGGGTGGTGGTCACGGTCGCAGGCGAGATGGACCTGATCTCGTCACCGGCCGTCCGGCAGAAGGTCCACGACGCCGTTGCCGCCGGCCGTCGCCAGGTCGTACTCGACCTCGCTGACGTGCGCTTCTGCGACTCCAGCGGAGTCGGCGTACTCATCGGCGCCCGACGGCTGATGCGCTCCTGCGCGGGCCGCCTCCGCATCGTGCTGCCCGAGGACACCGCGCCGGACAGCCGCGCCCTCGCCGAGGGCTACGGCGGTGGCGCCCACGTCAACCGTGTGCTCGCCGCGCTCGGCGTTCGGCGGCTTTTCGAGGTCTTCCCTGACCTGACGGCCGCCACCGACGACGCCGCAAGGCCGCTCTCGGCCTGAATCAGCCGCTGTTTTCAGCCATTCCCCCTCCTTCTTTACCCTTGGTGGTCGACGCGGCACGCGTGATCACGCGCACTCATTCCACGTCTCCGGGTCCCGCTGCCCCCTGGGCTTCTTCGGGCGCCTCGCATCCGTCCGGTCCCTCCGCGGGGAACTCCCGCACCGCATAGGCCCCCAGGGAAGGCTCCAGCCGGGCGAACGCCTGCCGGGCCGTACGTCCCAGCGCGTCGAACAGCTCGACCTCCGTGGTCCCCTGCCGGACCCGGCGCTGCGCCTCACCGAACAACAGCCGCAGCACCGTGCTGAGTTGAGCGGCCGCATGGCGCGGCTCGAACGCGTCCGGTTCCTCGCCGACGGCGACGGCAAGGGTCACGGACAGCGCCTGCTCCTGGTGGTCGTACATCTCGCGCAGCCGCGCACGCAGCACGGGACTCTCGTCGATCAGCCGGGTGAAGCCGGGCTGCGTCCAGCCCAGCAGCGCGTCATGCCGCTCGACGGCCCGGAGGTAGTCGCCGCGCACCGCGTCCAGTGCCGAGTCGCCGACGGGACGGGCGGCGACGGCACGGGCGGGGCCCGTGACCACCTCTTCGTGCATGTCGAAGAACAGGTCCTCCTTCCGCGGGAAGTAGTTGGTGACGGTCATCTTCGAGACCCCGGCGGCCTCCGCGACGTCGGCGATCGTCGTGGCCTCGAAGCCCCGCTCGACGAAGAGAACGGTGGCCGCGTGGGTGATTGCCTGCCGGGTCTGCTGCTTCTTCAACTCGCGGAGTCGGGCCATGGTTCCCACATTACTAGGTCGGACCTAAAAATCCTCTTGACGGGATCTGTCGGTCCGACCTAAATTTAGGTCCATGATAAAGAACAGTACGCGGGCGCCGTCGGGCGCCCCACTCCGTCTCATGGCCGTCCACGCCCATCCCGACGACGAGTCGAGCAAGGGCGGCGCGACACTTGCCCACTACGCCCACCACGGCGTCGAGGTCACGGTCGTGACGTGCACGGGAGGTGGGCGCGGTGACGTGCTCAACCCCCTGCTCGACACGCCTGACATCCGGGCCGCGCTGTCCGAGGTGCGCCGCCGCGAGATGGCGGCCGCCGCGGAGGTGCTCGGCGTGCGTCAGCGGTTCCTCGGCTTCACCGACTCTGGCCTGCCGGGCCCGGGGGAGCCCCTGCCGGACGGCTGCTTCGCCGTGCAGGAGGTCACCACTGCCGCGGAGCGCCTGGTCGAGGTCATCCGCTCGGTCCGGCCCCATGTCCTCATCACCTACGACTCATCGGGCGGCTATCCCCATCCGGATCACCTCCAGACCCACCGCGTCGCGGTCGAGGCGTTCGACGCCGCGGGAGATCCCGCGCGCTTCGTCGGGGCGGGCCCCGTCTGGCAGCCGTTGAAGCTGTACTACCTGGTGGCCTTCTCCCGGACGTGGTTCGAGACCCTGCACCGGGGGATGACGGCACAAGGCATCCCGTCATCGATAGGCCCGGTGCTCGAGGGCTGGCCCGACTGGGCGGCCGAGCTCACCCCGACCACGCGCATCCGCTGCGACGACCACTTCGCCACCCGGGACCGCGCCTTCCGCGCCCACGCGACGCAGGCCGCGCCCGACAACCCCTTCTTCTCCCACCCCCGCGACCTGGAACGCGCCCTCTGGCCCACCGAGGACTACGTCCTCGCGCGCTCCCACGTCACCGCCCGACTGCCCGAATCCAACCTTTTCGCCGGAATCAAGGAGTGAGGCACGATGTCCCCATGGTCCAGATCACCTTCACGCAGGGCGACATCACCGAACAGCAGGTGGACGCGGTCGTCAACGCGGCCAACTCCTCCCTCCTGGGCGGTGGCGGCGTCGACGGCGCCATCCACCGCAAGGGAGGCCCGGAGATCCTCGCCGCCTGCCGTGCCCTGCGGGCCTCGCACTACGGAGGCGGACTGCCCACCGGGCAGGCGGTCGCGACCACCGCCGGCCGGCTCCCCGCCCGTTGGGTGATCCACACGGTCGGCCCGGTCTGGCAGGCACACCAGGACCAGTCGGATCTCCTGGCGTCCTGCTACCGCGAGTCGCTGCGCGTCGCCGAGGAGCTCGGCGCCGCCACCGTTGCCTTCCCGGCCATCTCCACCGGCGTCTACGGCTGGCCGATGGACGACGGCGCCCGCATCGCGGTCGAGACGGTGCGCGGCTCCGGCACTGCGGTGGAGGAAGTCCGCTTCGTGCTCTTCGACGCGTCGGCGTACGCGATCTTCGTCGCCTCAGGCGAGGGCAGCTGACGTCAGGCGACGCCGAAGCGCTCGCGGAGCTTGAACTTGAGGACCTTCCGCAAGGCTTCATTGCGGGGCAGGGCGTCGACGATCTCCAACTGCTCCGGCAGCTTGTGCACGGCGAGCCCTGCCTGCCGGAGGTGGTCGGTGACGGCGCGAAGGGTCAGGACGGGAGCACCCGGCGGCTGTTCGACGACGGCGCAGACGCGCTCACCGCGCTCGGCGTCCGGTAGGCCGATGACGGCGACATCGCCTACCGACGGGTGCTCGTAGAGGAGTTCCTCTATCTCCTTCGCGGAGATGTTCTCGCCCTTGCGGATGATCACGTCCTTGAGTCGGCCGGTCAGGACGAGATGGCCCGACTCGGTGAGGTGGCCGAGGTCCCCGGTGCGGAAGAAGCCCTTGTCGTCGAAGGCGGCGGCGGAGAGCGCCGGATCGGTGTAGCCCTGGCAGACCGCCTCGCCGCGCAGCCGCACCTCACCGTCATCGGCGATACGGATCTCCATACCCGCCGGAGGGCGCCCTTCGGTGCCTGCGCGCTGTTCGACGGTGTCGCGGGGGGAGCCCATGGTGATCATGGGGGCCTCGGTCATGCCGTAGCCGTGGGCGAGTTCGCAGCCCAGTTCGCGGACGACCTCGTGGTAGAGCTCGGGCGGCTTGGGGGCACCCCCGCCGGAGAGCAGGCGCAGGGTCGGGATCAGTTTCACGCCGGGTTGCTTGCGCTGCTCGGCCAGGAAGAGCGAGTAGAAGGCGGTGGAGCCGCCCGCCATCGTGACGCCGTGTGTCCGGTAGGCGTCCAGAGAGCCGGGGAGGGAGAACTGCTCCAGGAGCAGGGCCGGGAAGCCGTACAGCAGCAGCATCACCAGATAGTCGGGGCCGCCGATGTGGGCGAACGGAAAGGCGATCGACCCGATGTCCTCCGGTCGCATCTCCAACGCGTGTGCCAGACAGGAGCCGCCGGCGATCAGGCTGCGATCGGTGTGCAGGACGCCCTTCGGGTCCGAGGTGGTCCCGGAGGTCCAGTAGATCCAGCGGACCGCCGTGCCGTCCGACGGTGGGGCGGGGAGGACGGCGGGATCACCCTCGGGAAGGGAGTCATAGGTGACAAGAACCAGCGGTGGGACGGCGAGTTCGAGGCGCTCAGCCATCGCGGTGTAGTCGAAGCCGCGCCAGAGGCCGGGTACGGCGAAGAACTCGGCCTCGGTGCGCCGCAGAGCGTAACCGACCTCGCGATCACGGTAGATCGGGATGATCGGGACCTGGACCGCGCCGAGCCGCGCGAGGGCCAGGGAGAGGATCACGCTCTCGACGCGGGTGGGCAGTTGCCAGGCGAAGCGGCTGCCGGGCCGTACACCCAGCTCGTACAGCCCGGCGGCCGTGCGCACAGCGGCGGCCCGCAATTCGCCGAACGTGACGCGGCGGCCTTCGGTGTCGAGCAGCACGGGGGTGTCGTGGCTGAGGGCGGCGCGGTGGTCGAGCAGTTCCCAGAGGGTCCGGGAGTTGCCGAGCGTTGCGATGGTCGGGTCCATGCCGGTGCCCTCCTGGCGGTCTCCTGGCCGGAACAGGCCCTGGTCGCCTCGGTCAGGGCTCAGTCGCACCGACCGTGAACTGACGTAGCGTCAGATTGTTCAGAAGGGTAGAACGCTGCCGCTTGTCGGTCCAGAGGCTGGTCGATACGGTATATCTGACGATCCATCAGATTCGTGGATAGGGGAGTGGTCGATGGAACTGCCCAGGATCATCAGCGTCGATGACCACGTGATCGAGCCCGCGCATCTCTTCTCGACCTGGCTCCCGGCCAAGTACCGCGAGCGGGGCCCGCAGCCCCTCACCGCGGGCATCGGCGAACTCGCCTACGTCGGCGGCAAGTACCAGATCACGATGGACCCGGACGGTCCGCCGACCGACTGGTGGATCTATGAAGACCTCAAGTTCCCGTACAAGCGCAACATCGCGGCGGTGGGCTTCGACCGGGACGAGATGACGCTGGACGGGATCACGCGGGAGCAGATGCGGCGTGGTTGCTGGGATCCGGTCGAGCGGCTCAAGGACATGGATCTCAATCATGTGGAGGGCTCGTTGTGCTTCCCGACGTTCCCGCGGTTCTGTGGGCAGACGTTCGCGGAGGCGCACGACAAGGACGTGGCGTTGGCGTGTGTGCGGGCCTACAACGACTGGATGGTGGAGGAGTGGTGCGGTGACAGCGGGGGCCGGCTGATCCCGTTGTGCCTGATCCCGCTGTGGGATGTGCAGTTGGCCGTCGCTGAGATCCGGCGGAACGCGGCCCGGGGGGTGAAGGCGGTGACGTTCAGCGAGATCCCGACGCATCTGGGGTTGCCGTCGATCCACTCCGGGTACTGGGACCCGTTCTTCGCGGTGTGCCAGGAGACCGGCACCGTGGTGAACATGCACATCGGGTCGTCCTCGCAGATGCCCGCCGCCTCCCCCGACGCGCCCCCGGCCGTACAGGCGTCCTTGAGCTTCAACAACGCGATGGCGTCGATGATGGACTTCCTGTTCTCGGGGGTGCTGGTGAAGTTCCCGCGGCTGAAACTGGCCTACAGCGAGGGGCAGATGGGCTGGATCCCCTATGCGCTGGAGCGGGCCGACGACGTGTGGGAGGAACACCGGGCCTGGGGCGGGGTGAAGGACCTGATACCCGAGCCGCCGTCCACGTACTACTACCGGCAGATCTTCTGCTGCTTCTTCCGCGACCGGCACGGCGTCGCGTCCCTCGACACCGTCGGCGTCGACAACGCGACCTTCGAAACCGACTACCCCCACGTCGACTCCACCTGGCCCGACACCCGGGCCGTCGCCGAGGACCATGTGAAGAGGCTCGACGACGAGACGGTCTACAAGCTCATGCGGGGCAACGCGATCCGGATGCTGGAGCTGGACCTTGACCGGTGAGGCCGGGGTCGGCGGCCGGATCGTCGCGGTCACCGGCGCCGGGCGCGGTATCGGCCGGGAGCACGCCCTCGCCTTCGCCGCCGAGGGCGCGAGAGTCGTGGTCAACGACGTGGAGTCCGCCGACGGCGTGGTCCGGGAGATCCGCGCCGCGGGCGGCGAGGCGATCGCGCACGACCGGTCCATCGCCACCTGGGAGGGCGCGCGGTCTCTCGTGGACACGGCCGTCGGCGTCTGGGGACGGCTGGACGTGCTGGTCAACAACGCGGGGATCCTCCGCGACCGCATGGTGGTCTCGATGACCGAGGAGGAGTGGGACGCGGTCGTACAGGTCCATCTGAAAGGGCACTTCGCGACGTTGCGGCACGCGGCGGCGCACTGGCGGGAACGGCGGAAGGCGGGTGAGGCGGTGGAGGCGAGCGTCATCAACACGACATCGGGCGCGGGCCTGCTCGGCAGCGTCGGCCAGGGCAACTACGCCGCAGCCAAGGCGGCGATCACCGCGCTCACCCAGGTCGCCGCGGTCGAACTCGCCCGCTACGGAGTGACCGTCAACGCCATCGCCCCCGCCGCCCGCACCCGGATGACGGAACAGGCCATGCCGGAGCTGGTCGCGCGCCCGGCGGCGGGCTTCGACGTCTACCACCCCGGCAATGTGTCACCGCTCGTGGTCTGGCTGGCGAGCCCGGACGCACGTGAGGTGACGGGGCGGGTCTTCGAGGTCGAGGGCGGCGCCGTCTCGGTCGCCGACGGCTGGCGGCACGGCCCCCGGGCGGACGCCGGCCGCCGCTGGCGCCCCGCCGAACTGGGCCCCGTCGTGCACAAGCTGCTTGCCGAGGCGCCCGCCCCCGAACCCGTCTACGGCGCGGGGTGAGGCCGGATGGACCTGGACTACACCGAGGAGGAGGAAGCCTTCCGCGCGGCACTGCGTGACTGGCTGCGCAAGGTGCTGCCCACGCTGCCGCCGCCCCCGGACCCCGGCGACTGGCCGGGCCGCCGCGCCTACGACACGGGCTGGCAGCGGCTGTTGTACGACGCCGGTTACGCAGGTTTGCACTGGCCCGCCGACGCCGGGGGCCGCGGCGCCACGCCCACCCAGCACCTGATCTTCCTGGAGGAGACCGAGCGGGCCGGGGCGCCCTATGTCGGGGCGAACTTCGTCGGCCTGCTGCACGCCGGCCCGACGATCGCCGCCGAAGGCACCGACGACCAGCGCCGCCGCTGGCTGCCGCCGATCCTGCGCGGTGACGAGATCTGGTGCCAGGGGTTCAGCGAACCCGGCGCGGGCTCCGACCTGGCGTCGCTGCGCACCAGGGCGGTCCGCGACGGCGACACCTATGTGGTCACCGGTTCCAAGATCTGGACCTCGCACGCCGAAGTCGCCGACTGGTGCGAACTGCTGGTGCGCACCACCCCGCGTGACGCGGCCACGTCCAAGCACCACGGCATCAGCTGGCTGGCGATGCCGATGGACGCACCGGGCGTGACCGTACGGCCGCTGCGTACGCTCGCCGGGTCCACGGAGTTCGCGGAGATGTTCCTCGACGAGGTGCGGGTGCCGGTGGGCAACCGGGTGGGCGCGGAGGACGACGGCTGGCGGGTCACCATGGTCACGCTGTCCTTCGAGCGCGGTACGGCCTTCGTGGGTGAAGTCGTCGCCTGCCGCCGCACTCTGGGCGAGGTCGCCAGGGCGGCCCGGGCCAACGGGCGCTGGGACGACCCCGTCATCCGCCGCTCGCTGGGCCGGTTGGCCGCCGAGTTCTCGGTGCTGTGGCGCCTGACCCAATGGAACGTGAGCGCGTCCCAGCACGCCCTGCGTACCGGCGGCAGCGGCACTCCGGGTACCGGCGGGTCCGTTTTCAAGCTCCGCTACTCCGAAGCCCGCCAGCGCCTCTACGACACCGCCGCCGCCGTCCTCGGACCGTACGCGTGCGACGCGGCCCAGCCTTGGACGGCCGACCGGCTCAGTTCGCTGTCCTACTCGATCGCCGCGGGCACCTCGCAGATCCAGCGCAACATCGTGGCCGAGCGGATCCTCGGCCTCCCCAAGGACACACAGGGGCCGGGCACTCCACAGGGAACGCACAGCATCAAGGAAGGGGGTGCCCCGACATGGACTTCCGGGTGACCGGTGACCAGCACGCGCTGGTCACCGCGCTGCGGGACCTGCTGGCCGCGCGCTTCGACCGGGACGCGCTGCGTGCGGCCGTGGACGGGCCGGGCGGCCTCGACCGCACCTTGTGGCGGGCGCTCGGCGACGCCGGGTTCTTCGCGCTGCGACTGCCCGAGGAGAAGGGCGGGGTGGGCCTCGGCATGCCCGAGGCCGTACTGCTCTTCGAGGAGGCCGGACGCGCCCTGCTGCCGGGTCCGCTGGCGGCCACGCACCTTGCCGCCGGTCTGGTCGACGGCGCGGCGACAGGCGAGGCCGTGGTGACCGTACTCGACCTGGCGGGACAGGGGCCGCACACAATCGCGCACCTGAGTGCGGCCGACGCCGTACTCGTCCTCGGGCCCGATACGCGTGATACACCCGATATGCGAGATATGCGTGCCCATGGTGACGGAATAGAGGCCGTCGTCATGGAAGGGGAGGCCGTTGAGCAAGCGGCCGAGCCCCTGCGGTCGGTCGATCCACTCACCGCGCTGCACCTGGTGCAGTCCATGGGCATATCGGAAATATCGACCGCAAGGTATGCACCCGTGTCGGCCGTACGGCTGCGCCAGGAGGCCGGGCTGCTGGAGGCGGCGCAACGGATGGGGAGTGCGGCGCGGACGCTGGAGATGGCGGTGCAACACGCCCGGGAGCGCGAGCAGTTCGGGCGGCCCATCGGAGCCTTCCAGGCGGTCAAGCACCTGTGTGCGGAGATGCTGGTGCGCGCCGAGCTGGCCCGTACCGCGGTCTACGCCGCAGCGGTCAGCGCCGATCCGTACGAAGGCGCCGCCGCCCGGCTGCTGGCCGACGAGGCCGCGACCCGCAACGCCCGTGACTGCCTGCAGGTCTTCGGCGGCATGGGCTTCACCTGGGAGGCGGACGTGCATCTGCACATCAAACGGTCCTGGGTGTCCACCCTTGGCGGCGGAGCGGCCGGCGCGGACGAGGAAGTTCTGGCGGAGGGGCTGTTGCGATGACTCTGCGTACACAGAGTTACCGTCCGTTGACGGTGAGATCGCGGAGTGATCGCACGGTGTTGTGTCCGAGGCGTGACGTGCTACGGACTGGAGTCGGCATGTGGCTCGGGTACGCTCCATCGGGTGCGCGTGCGTTCCAGGCTCCCCAAAGGTGCCGCCCGACCGAGTCGGGCGGGCATCACGGCTGGGCGTTCGGTTCCCCGGCGGATGTGCCGCACAGTATGCAGCACGCCTACTCCGTTGCGCTGGAATATGCCCGAAGCGCTTGTTGGGGTGACTGTCGGTCAATCATGCTGTGTGGTGCCGAGGTCACGCACGGTGATCTCGGGCAGGCGCGAGGCGTTGTGTCCGCCGGTTCGGATGGTGTGAGCAGTGCAGGTGCTTCAAGTTCAGCTTGAGGTCGGTGTGGACCCCGCGGAGGTCGGTCGCGCCCGCCGCTGGGCGCGTTCCCGGCTGGCGGGTTCCGGCATAGGAGCCGATGAACCAGTCGCGGAGACGTTGATCCTGCTCATCTCCGAACTGGTGACGAACGCGGTGGTGCACACCGGCTGCCCCGCGGTCCTGCGGATGCTCTTCCCGACCGCCCCCGCGAGCGCGGTCCGCGTCGAGGTGGCGGACGCCAGCGAAGCCCCGCCCGCCCCCCGGCACGCGACCCGCGACGAGACCGGCGGACGCGGCCTGGAGCTGGTCGACGGACTCGCCGACCGCTGGGGCTGGCAGCCCGAGGGCGCGGGCAAGCAGATCTGGTGCGAGGTCGACCGCGCCAAGGCCCAGGCGGTCCTCTCCTAAGGGCGGCTGCCCCGGACCGACCAGGCCCGACACTCGGGCGCGCTCACCCCGCCCCGCTCCTACCGCCTCACAGCACCGCCACCGGCGCCACCGGCGCACCCGCCCCGCCGACGAACGGCTCGGGGGTGGCGTCCAGCCAGAACTCGCGCCGCCCCGCCTCCGCGCAGGCCGCCGCCAGGCCCTCCAGATTCCAGTTCTGGCCCTGCAGCATGCCCATCTCGACCAGGTCGAGCCCGTGCACCGGCAGCCACAGATCCTCGACTTCCGGCGGGAAGATCTCGAAGGTCAGCGTGTCGTTGGCGACCGCCGCCACATCCCTGGCGTGGAACCACTCCGGGGTACGGATCGACAGCCCGGGTGACGGATAGGCGTACGCCTGCTTGTCGCCGCCGAGATACGCCTGGATCTGCCCGGTGCGCACCAGCACGATGTCCCCGGCCCGCACCTTGGTGCCCGCCAACTCCTCCGCCGCGTCCAGGTCTTCCGGCGTGACCGCGTGACCACCCGGCAGCCGGTCGACGCCCAGCGCGGCTGCCACGTCGAGCAGTACGCCGCGCGACACCAGGGAGCTGACTTTCTCGATACCGCTGAACTCGGCGCCGGAGTGCGCGGTCACGGTGTCGGCGGGGCGGCCGTTGTAGATCCGGCCCGAGTGCGAGACATGGGTGAGCCCGTCCCAGTGGGTGCCCGCCTGCAGGCCGAGGGTGACGACGTCGTCGCTGGTGGCGATGGTGCCGGGCCCGAACATCTCCAGGTTGAGCGCGACCATGGTGCGCAGCGGGTTGACCCGGCCGGGGATCATGCCGGTCTGCACGCCGTCCTGCCGCAGCGGCACCGCCAGGGGTACGCGGCGCCCGCTGCGTACGGTCGCGGCCGCGGCGCGCACCACCTCGTCGGTGATCAGGTTCAGGGTGCCGATCTCGTCGTCAGGCCCCCAGCGGCCCCAGTTGTTGACCCGTCGAGCGATGTCGAGGAAGGCGTCGGGCAAGGTCACCGGGACCTCCAAGTCGTGGGCGGAAGCGGTCGGCCGTGGTGTGTCGGAACCCCGGCCGGCAGGGGTCTTGTGCTGGGTGTGGTGAGCACTCGTAAAATCTAACGGTCCGTCAGAAACCATGAGAAGGGGCGGGACGTGGGCAACTTCCTGGCCGGAAAAGTCGTGGCCGTCACCGGAGCGGGACGCGGGATCGGGCGCGCGATCGCCATCGCCTGCGCCGCGCAGGGAGCGAGCGTCGTGGTGAACGACTACGGCGTCTCCATGGATGGCACGAGCGAACCGGCGAGCGAGATCGCCGAGTCGGTGGTGAAGGAGATCGAGGCCGCCGGCGGGCAGGCGGTGGCCGTCGCCGACGACGTGTCGACGATGGCGGCGGGCGCCCGGATCGTTGCCGCTGCCACCGAGCGCTGGGGACGGCTCGACGGTGTCGTCTGCGTCGCCGGAATCCTGCGCGAACGCATGCTCTTCAACATGGCAGAGGACGAGTGGGACCCCGTCATCGCCACCCACCTCAAGGGCACCTTCACCGTCTTCCGGGCCGCCGCCGCGGTCATGCGCAAGCAGGGCTACGGCACGCTGATCGGCTTCACCAGCGGCAACCACCAGGGCAGCGTCTCCCAGGCCAACTACTCGGCCGCCAAGGGCGGCATCATCTCCCTGGTCCGCAGCGCCGCACTGGGGCTGCACAAGTACGGCGTCACCGCGAACTGCGTGGCGCCCGTGGCCCGGACCAGGATGTCGGCGGGCGTGCCCATGGAGCTGAAGGAGATCGGCGAGCCCGAGGACGTGGCCGCCTTCGTCGTCTATCTGCTCTCCGACCGCGCCGCCGAGGTGACCGGGCAGGTCTACACCGTCGCGGGCCCCAAGATCGCCCTCTGGGCGCAGCCCAGGGAGATACGCACCGCCTGGTCGGACGGCCCGTGGACGCCCGAGAAGCTGGCCGACGTCCTCCCGGGCACCCTGGGCACCGATCCCATGCCGCTGCTGGAACAACTCGGCGCGATGCGCCGTGCCGCTGCCGCGAAAGAGCGGCCCAACGCGCGGTGACCACCGCCCCGTCCTGTAGGGAGCGCCATGGACTTCACCTTCGGACCCGAGGTCGACGCCTTCCGCGCCGAGGCGCGTGAGTGGTTGGCCGCGCATGTGCCCAGCGCGCCCGTGACACAAACCCGCACCTCACGGGTGCCGGGCACGGGCGGTTCCGGCACCGCGCTCGCCGCCGCCCCGGCCGCCGCTCCCGGCGCCGCCGCACCTGGTGTCGCCGACGCGCCCGACCGCCGCGCCTGGGAGCGCACGCTCGGCGCCGCGGGCTGGATCGGCCTCGGCTGGTCGGGGGAGTACGGCGGTAACCGGCGCGCCTCGCTCGCCCAACAGGTCGCGTGGGGCGAGGAGTACGCCCGCGTCGGCGCCCCCGTACGAGCCGGGCACATCGGCGAGAAGCTGCTGGCGCCCACCCTGGAGGCGCACGGCACACCCGAGCAGTGCGCGCGCTTCCTGCCCGCCGTGGCACGCGGCGAGGAGCTGTGGTGCCAGGGCTACAGCGAGCCGGGCGCGGGCTCCGACCTGGCCGGGGTGCGTACCGCGGCGGTCCGTGACCCGTCGGACGGCTCGTACCGCGTATCGGGGCAGAAGATCTGGACGTCGCTGGCGCGCGACGCCGACTGGTGCTTCGTGCTGGCCCGCACCGAACCCGGCTCCCGGCGCCACCACGGCCTGAGCTTCCTGCTGCTGCCCATGGACCAGCCGGGCGCCGTCGAGGTGCGCCCGATCCGGCAGATGTCGGGTGCCGCCGACTTCAACGAGGTGTTCTTCGACGGCGCTCGCGCCACCGAACTCGTCGGCGCCGAGGGCGGCGGCTGGCAGGTCGCGATGGCGCTCCTCGGCTTCGAACGCGGGGTGTCCACGCTGGTCCAGCAGATCGGCTTCACAAGGGAGTGGGAAGAGGTCGCCGAGGCTGCCCGGCGCAACAACGCACTCCACGATCCGATCATCAGGCAGCAGTTGATCCGTCTGTGGGCCGAGCTGCGCACGATGCGCTGGAACGCGCTGCGCACCCTGGGCACCGCCGACACTGCCGCGCCCAGCACCGCCAAACTCCTGTGGGCGGGCTGGCACCAGCGGCTCGGCGAACTGGCGATGACGGTACGCGGCCCCGCCGCAGCGACCGGACCGCGCGACTGGCGGCCCGAGACACCGTACGAACTGGACGCCGCCCAGCACCTGTTCCTGTTCTCCCGCGCCGACACGATCTACGGCGGGTCGGACGAGGTGCAGCGCACGATCATCGCCGAGCGCGTCCTGGGGCTGCCCAAGGAGCCGCGCGGATGACCGGCGGGACGAGCGCCGGGCCGCCGCCTTACGAGCCCGCACACGGCCTCCTGAGCGGCCGTACGGTCCTCGTCACGGCCGCGGCGGGCAGCGGGATCGGCTTCGCGACCGCGCGGCGGTGCGCCGAGGAGGGCGCCGTCGTGGCGATCAGCGACCGGCACGAGCGGCGGCTGGAGCAGTCGGCGGCCGAACTGGAGAAGCTGACCGGCGAGCCGCCCGTCGCCGTGGTCTGCGACGTCACGGTCGAGGACGACGTGCAGCGGCTGTTCGACGAGGTCACCCGGCGGCTCGGCGGAATCGACGTGCTGGTCAACAACGCCGGGCTCGGCGGCACCGCGCCGCTGACCGAGATGACCGACGCGCAGTGGTCGTCCGTCCTCGACGTCACCTTGAACGGCACTTTCCGCTGCACCCGCGCCGCGCTGCGCCATATGCGCGCCCGCGGCGGCGGCGTCATCGTCAACAACGCGTCCGTGCTGGGCTGGCGGGCACAGGCCGGGCAGGCGCACTACGCCGCGGCCAAGGCGGGCGTGATGGCCCTGACCAGGTGCGCGGCGGTGGAGGCCGCGGAGTTCGGCGTACGCGTCAACGCGGTCGCGCCGTCGCTCGCCCTGCACGCCAACCTCGCGAAGGTGACCAGCGACGAACTGCTGGCGGAGCTCACCGCGCGCGAGGCGTTCGGCCGGGCCGCGCAGCCATGGGAGGTCGCCAACGCGATCGTCTTCCTGGCCAGTGGATACAGCTCCTATCTGACCGGCGAGGTGGTCTCCGTCTCGTCCCAACACCCTTGAGGGAGACCGTATGAGCGGGCAGGCGACAGAGCTGGCGGCCGGGTCCACCGGCGGATCCGCGCACGAGCTGATCAGAGGGGTGGTCTTCGACGGCAAGCAGCCGCAGGTCGTCGACGATCTGGAGGTACGCGGTCCCGGTCCGGGCGAGGTGTCGGTGCGCATAGCGGCGGCGGGACTGTGCCACAGCGACCTGTCGGTCATCGACGGCACGATCCCTTTTCCGGTACCAGTGGTGCTGGGTCACGAGGGCGCGGGTGTCGTGGAAGAGGTCGGCGCCGGGGTGGTGCATGTGGCGCCCGGCGACCATGTGTCGCTGTCCACGCTCGCCAACTGCGGCACCTGCCCGGAGTGCGACCGCGGCCGCCCCACCATGTGCCGCAAAGCGATCGGCCGCCCCGGACGGCCTTTTTCGCGACAGGGACTGAGCCTGTTCAATTTCGCGTCGAACTCCGCCTTCGCCGAGAAGACCGTGGTGAAGGCCGTGCAGGCGGTGAGGATCGCGCCGGAGATCCCGCTGACGTCGGCGGCGCTGATCGGCTGCGGCGTGCTGACGGGCGTCGGGGCCGTGCTGAACAGGGCGAAGGTGGGCCTCGGCGAGAGCGTCGTGGTGATCGGCACCGGAGGCATCGGCCTCAACGTCATCCAGGGTGCGCGCATCGCGGGCGCGTCCCGGATCGTCGCCGTCGACAACAACCCGGCCAAGGAGGCGCTCGCCCGGCAGTTCGGCGCCACCGACTTCGTGCCCACCGCGGAGGCCGTACGCGACCTGCTGCCGCAGGGCGCCGACCACGCCTTCGAGTGCGTCGGCCACACCGCGCTCATCCGGCAGGCCATCGACCTCCTCGACCGGCACGGCCAGGCCATCCTGCTCGGCGTGCCGCCCGCCGACGCGGAGGCGTCCTTCCAGGTCTCCTCGATGTACCTGGACAAGTCGATCCTGGGCTGCCGTTACGGTTCCTCCCGCCCGCAACGGGACATCGCGCTCTACGCCGACCTGTACCAGCAGGGGCGGCTGCTGCTCGACGAACTCGTCACCGAGACCTATCCGGTGGAGGACTTCGCCAAGGCCGTCGACGACGCGCGGCACGGGCGGGTGGCACGCGGCGTCCTCACGTTCTGAGACCGGCCGGCGTCTCCTCGGCCGTATGAGGAGCCTGGCCGGGGCTCGCGCCGTGGAAGGTGCGGCGGTACGCGGTCGGGGAGACGCCCAGCGCCGACTGCAGGTGCTGGCGCATGGAGGCGCCGGTGCCGAAACCGGCCTGATGGGCGATCCGGTCGACGCTCAGGTCGGTGGACTCCAGCAACTGCCGGGCGAGTTCGACGCGCTGCTGGGTGAGCCACTGGCCGGGGCTCATCCCCACCTCCTCGCGGAACCGCCGGGTGAAGGTGCGCACGCTCATCGACTCCCGTGCGGCGAGCTGCGGCAGGGTGAGCGCCTCACCGAGCCGGTCGAGCGCCCAGGCGCGGGCCCGCTCGGTGCTGGCGAGCTGCGGGTCGGGCAGCGGCCGCCGGACGTACTGCGCCTGGCCGCCCTCGCGGTGCGGGGGCACCACGGTGCGGCGCGCGACCGAGTTGGCCACCGCCGTACCGAAGTCGCGGCGCACGATGTGCAGGCACAGGTCGATGCCCGCGGCCACGCCCGCCGACGTCAGCACGTCGCCGTCGTCGACGTAGAGCGCATCGGGGTCGACCTTGACCTGCGGGAAGAGCCGCTGGAAATGGTCGGCGCTCGTCCAGTGGGTGGTCGCGGGGCGGCCGTCGAGCAGCCCGGCGGCCGCCAGCAGGAACGATCCGGTGCAGATCGACACGGTCCGCGCGTCCGGCCGGATCGCGGCGAACGCCCTGGTGAGCGGGGTGGTCAGCCTGCCCTCGGTGTAGACGGGGCCCAGTTCGTGCGAGGCGGGCACCACCACGGTGTCCGCCTCCGCGAGCGCCTCGATCCCGTGCTCGACCACGATCGAGAAGTCCGCATCGGTACGGACCTGGCCCGGCCGCAGACCGCAGGTGACGATCTCGTACAGGTGGTCGCCCTCCTCGACGCTCCGGGCGGCACCGAAGATCCGCAAGGGGATGCCCAGTTCGAACGGGATCACGCCGTCGAGGGTGAAGACGGCGACCTTGTGGCGGTCGGCATGACGGAACACGGTCATGGCCCGATTCTTTCACATCATGGCCATCGGGCCACTCGTCGCGCGGAACCGGCCCCCGGAGACTGATCCGGTGACGCAGACCTCGCAAGCCCCCGCATCCGCTGCCGACGCCATACCGACGACGCCCGGCCGCCGTCCGCGCGTGCGCCCGCACCGGGCCTGGGCGGTCGCCGTGGTCACCTTCGTGACGATCATCGGCGCCGCGGCCTTCGCCTCCCTCCCCGGTCTGCTGATCGACCCGCTGCACAGCGAGTTCGGCTGGTCCCGCGGCGCGATCGGCTTCGCCGTGTCGATCAACCTCGCCCTGTACGGGATCACCGCGCCGTTCGCGGCCGCGCTGATGGACCGCTTCGGCATCCGGCGCGTGGTGGTCTGCGCGCTGACCACCATCGCGCTCGGCGCCGGGCTGACCGTCTACATGACCCAGCTCTGGCAGCTCATCCTGTGCTGGGGCGTGCTGGTCGGCCTCGGCAGCGGCTCGATGGCGCTGGCCTTCGCCGCCACCGTCACCAACCGGTGGTTCGTGGCCCGCCGCGGCCTGGTCACCGGCATCCTCACCGCCGCGGGCGCGGCGGGGCAGCTCGTCTTCCTGCCCCTGCTGTCCTGGATCACCGAGCACCACGGCTGGCGGCCCGCCGCCGCCATCGTGGCCTGCGCCGCCCTGGCCGTCGTGCCCTTCGTCTGGCTGCTGCTGCGCGACCACCCGGCCGACGTGGGCCTGTCCGCCTACGGCGCCGAGGAGTTCACGCCCAAGCCGCCGCCGGTCACCGGCGCCGCCCTCCGCGCCCTGCGGGCACTGCGCGACGCCTCCCGCACGGGGACGTTCTGGCTGCTCGCCGGGACCTTCGCGATCTGCGGCGCCTCCACCAACGGCCTGGTCAAGACGCACTTCGTGCCCGCCGCGCACGACCACGGGATGCCGGTCACCGCCGCGGCCTCGCTCCTGGCCGTCATCGGCGTCTTCGACATCGCGGGCACGGTCGCCTCGGGCTGGTTCACCGACCGCATGTCGCCGCGCCGCCTGCTCGCGATCTACTACGGCCTCCGCGGACTGTCGCTGATGTTCCTCCCCATGCTGCTCGCGGACAGCGTCCACCCGCCGATGGTGCTGTTCATCGTCTTCTACGGCCTCGACTGGGTGGCCACGGTGCCGCCGACCATCGCCCTGTGCCGTGAGCACTACGGCGAGGACAGCGCGATCGTCTTCGGCTGGGTGCTCGCCTCCCACCAGATCGGTGCCGCCCTGGTCGCCTACCTCGGGGGTGTCGCGCGTGACGCGCTGGGTTCCTACGACGTCGTCTGGTACTCCTCCGGTGCGCTGTGCGCGGTCGCCGCGCTGATGGCCCTGGTCATCCGCCGCGTACCGGTCGCCGCTCCGGAACTGGCGGTTACGGGGTGAACGGGCCGAAAGCGGAGAAAGTTCCGAAACCGCCGCGATAGAAGAGCAGGGGATCGCCGGCGCCTTCGCCGGCGCCTTCGCCGGCGCCTTCGCCGGCGCCTTCGCCTTCGCCTTCGCCCTCGGCGCCGCCGGTCCCCGCCGTCCCGCCGGATTCGTCGGCGGTGCCCAGCGCCACCACTCGGCCCACGACGACGAGATGGTCGCCGCCGGTGTGCACCGCGTGGATCTCGCAGTCGATCCAGGCGGGCGCGCCCTCGATCATGGGGGAGCCGGTCACGGGCGCCGGCGCCCACGCGACGCCGGCGAACTTGTCCGCGCCGCTCACCGCGAACTGCCTGCACAGTGCGGTCTGTCCGGCGGCCAGCACATTGACGCAGAAGACGCCCGCGCGGGCGATCCGCGGCCAGGTGGTGGAGGTACGGCCCACCATGAAGGCCACCATCGGCGGGTCGAGCGACAGCGACACGAACGACTGGCACGCGAACCCGGCGGGCCCCTCTCCCGGCGCGCCGCCCGCCGTCACCAGCGTCACTCCGGTCGCGAAGTGCCCGAGCACACCACGGAACTCACCCTGGTCCACGGCCGCCCGCTCGTCCGGCCGCACGGCCCGCAGGGGTGCCCGCGCGGCCCGCGGCACCACCGGAGGCTCGCTGTCCGGAGCCGCGGCCGTCGTGGCCCCGACCGACCTCAGATACCGCACGGCCGTGGCCGCCATACCCGCATGTCCCATCACCCCTCCATTGAATCTGACGGATCGTCAGATGGGAAGCCCGATGGGAGTGCGAAATGCGCTGGTCGCGGCGGTCGCGGTGGTCGCGGCCCGCCCCCGGTGGTCCCGCCGGCGGTGCCCGTCGGCGGCGTACGGCCTACCGGCCGCGAAAGTGCGGTGGGCGGCGCTCGACGAAGCTCCGGACGCCCTCCTGGGCGTCGTCCGTCGTCATGTTGATCTCCTGGGCGGCGGCCTCGGCGGCGAACGCGGAGGCGCGGTCGCCGTCGAGCGAGGTGTTGACGAGGTGCTTGGTCAGGGCCAACGCGCGGGTGGGGGAGGCCGCCAGCCGCTCCGCCCAGGCGCGAGCGATCGCCTCCAACTCGGCGGCGGGGACGACGCGGTTGACCAGGCCGAGGCGTTCGGCCTCGGCGGCGGGCAGGTCGTCGCCGAAGAACAAGAGCTCCTTCGCGCGCTGCGGGCCGATCAGCCGGGGCAGCAGATACGCGCCGCCGCCGTCCGGGACCAGCCCGCGGCGGACGAAGACCTCGATGAAACGGGCCCGGTCGGAGGCGAGTACGAGATCGCACGCGAGCGCGAGATGCGCCCCGATCCCGGCCGCCGTGCCGTTCACCGCCGCGAGCACCGGCTTCTCGCAGTCGAGGACCGCGGCCACCAGCCGCTGCGCGCCGCGCCTGATCGTCCGCGCGACATCGCCCGCGACCCGCTCGGCGGGTGCCGCCGCGCCCCCGCTCAGGTCCGCGCCCGCGCAGAACGCCCGGCCGGTGGCGGTCAGCACGACCGCCCGGACGTCCGGGTCGGCGGAGGCCGCGTCGAGCAGGCCGATGAGGCGCTCGCGCTGGTCCCAGGTCAGGGCGTTCATGGCCCGTGGCCGGTCGAGAGTGATCCACGAGACCCCGTTGTCAGTGGCGTGACGTACAACTGACTCAGCGGAATCATCCGGTGACTCTTCGGGGTCGCGAGGGCGGGAGTCGGTCATGGGAATCCTCGGTTCGGGCAGGTCGCGGGGGCGGAGAGGCGCGTCGTCGGCGCGCGGCGGTGCGGGGCGGTCGGCGGTGGGGTGCCTGCGGTGGCGAGTGCGGCCGCCGGACAGGCCGAGGACCCGGCCGCGGGCCGGGCCTCGGTCGTCAGCGGTGGGCGTGTGCGTGGGCGTGTCCGCGGGTGTGGGCGCCACGTGGTCAGTAGCAGACGGCGAGTGCGTCCAGCGCGACCGCGCCCTGCCCGCGGGGGAGCACCATCAGCGGGTTGATGTCGAGTTCGGCCAGCGAGTCGCCCAGTTCCATGGCCATCCGCTGCACCCTCATGACCACGTCGACGAGCGCGTCGGTATCGGCCGGTGGCGCGCCCCGGACGCCGTCGAGGAGGCGTCGGCCGCGCAGGTCGTCGAGCATGCCGCGAGCCGTCTCCGGGGCGAAGGGCGGTACGCGTACGGCGGTGTCGGCCAGGACCTCGACGAGGATCCCGCCGAGGCCCACGGTCACGGTGGGGCCGAAGAGCGGGTCGGGCGAGACGCCGACCACCATCTCGACGCCGCGTTCGACGAGTTGGCACACCAGGATGCCGTCGAGGTCGATGTCGGCGAGCCGGGCGGTGTCGGTCAGTTCGCGGTAGGCGTCCCTGACCTGACTGGCCGAGGTGAGGCCGATCCTGACGAGCCCGAGTTCCGTCTTGTGGCCGAGCTGACCGGCGGACGCCTTCATCACCACCGGGTAGCCGACCAGGCCCGCGGCCCTGACCGCCCCGGCCGCGCTGGTCACCAACTGCTCGCGCGGCACCCGGATCCCGTACGCCCTCAGGAGCTGCTTCGCCGCGTGCTCGCTGAGCTGGTGGCCGGCGCGCAGCAGGCCGCGCGCCTTGCGCGCGGACGACGACGGGGTGCGCGGGGCCTCGTCGAAGGGGGAGCGGTAGGCGGCGGTGAAGCGGTGGTGGTCGAGATAGGCCTTCACGGCGGTGATGCAGTTGCCGAAAGTGCGGAAGGTGGCGAGCCGGGAGGAGCCGAGCAGCGTCGTCCGGTAGGCGTCCTCGGTGCCGACGGGGGAGCCCCACACCACGCAGATCAGCTTGTCGGTGCGCTCGGCGGCGTCCACCAGGTCGCGGGCCAGCTTGTCGCTCATCGGGGGGAAGGGGCCGGTGATCGGGCAGATGAGCACACCGACCTCGGGGTCGGCGAGAATCGCCTCGATGATCTTGGCGCCGCGCCAGTCGCCCACCGGGTGGCCGCCGTTGTCCACGGGGTTGGCCACGTTCAGATACTCCGGGATCCACTGGTGCAGTTCGGCGCGCTTGGGCTCCGACAGCGCGGGCAGCCGCAGTCCGGCCGCCGTGGCCAGGTCGGCGAAGTGCGCACCGGTCCCGCCGGATATGGAGTAGACGACGACCCCGTCCGCGGTGGGCGGCTTGGCCCGCGCCAGCAGCGCGGCGGTGTCCTGCAGTTCGTCGAGCCCGTCGACGCGGATCACGCCGAACTGCCGCAGGGCGGCGTCGATCACCGCGTCGGAGCCGGTGAGCTTGCCGGTGTGCGAGGCGGCGGTCCTGGCGCCCGCGTCGGTGCGGCCGACCTTGACCATCACCACGGGCACCTTGCGCCGCGCGGCCCGGTCGGCGGCGAGTGCGAACGACCGTCCGTCCTTGAGCCCTTCCACATAGGCGGCGATCGCGCCGACCTCGGGCTGCCCGGCGAAGTAGGAGATGAAGTCGGAGGTCTCCAGGTCCGCTTCGTTGCCGGTCGGGGCCCAGTGGCTGAGCCGGATACCGAGTTGCTGAAGGGAGTGCAGCGGGCGGCCCTGGTGCCCGGACTGGGTGATCAGCGCGATGGCCGGTCCCGTGAGGTCCTCGCGGAACTCCTCGAAGGCGTTGAGGTTGGTGTTCGGCCCGAGCAGCCGCAGCCCGGAGCGGGCGACGACCTCGGCGAGCCGCTGTTGGGCCGCCGCGCCCTCCGTGCCGGTCTCGGCGAAACCGGAGGCGAAGGCGACGGCGAAGGAGACCTTGGCCTCGCCCAGTTCCTCGATGACCGGCAGCGGGTCGGCGACCAGCAGCACCGCCAGGTCCACGGCTTCCGGCAGATCGGCGACGGACGCGTGGCAAGGCAGGCCGAAGACGGTCTCCCGGCCGGGGTTGACCGGCAGCAGACGGGCACCGACCCGCTGCGACCAGGCGAGGAGCTGGCGGGTGATGCCGGTGTTCGGCCGCCCCTCGGTGTCGGACGCGCCGACCACGGCGACCGTCCTCGGCCGGAAGAACCGGTCGAGATCGGGCACCGGCGCGTGCAGCCGGCGGCCGCCCACATCGGTGTCGGAGGTGTCCCGTGCGGCGGGCCCGGGGCCGGGACTGCGGGTGCTGAACGTGGATCCAAGCATCGGTCTCGCCCGCCCCTGCTGGTAGGTCTACAGAACTGACGCATAGTCAGATTACTGAACTGACGACCTGTCAGGAACACTTGGGTCATGGAAAAGATACAGAGGAAGGGACTGGTGTTGTCTGGAGTGGTTGATGGGGCGGGCTGGTTGTCATCCGGCGGCGGACCGGCCGCGGACACGCCCTAGCGGGTGCGGGCCACCGCGCGGGCGATACGGCGGGCGTCGATGGCCATCTCGCGGAGCATCCCGCTGATCGGGTTGGTGAACCCGGTGAAGTACAGGCCGGGCGCTCCCTGGGGGGCGCGGGCGCCGTGCACCACCGGACGGCCGCGCTCGTCGAGCACGCCCAGGTGGCCGACGAGGGTCTCGAGGCCGCGCCGGTATCCGGTGGCGGCGATGACGACCTCGGGGCTGATCTCCGAGCCGTCGGCGAGGCGGACCTTGTCGCCGTCGAAGCGTTCGACGGCGGCGACCGGTTCGACGCGGCGGGAGCGTACGGCGTCGATCAGGCCGACGTCCTGGACCGGGATGGCGCCGTCGAGCACCCTCGCGTACAGGCCCTGTTCGGGCCGCGCCAGGCCGAACTCGGACAGGTCGGGCACGCTGGTGCGCTCGATGTACGGGGCGACGCGGTCGACCAGTCGGGGCGGCAGGCGGCGGACCAGGATGCCGCTGGCCTGCGCGGGCCAGCCCGCGGTGGTGCGGCGCATGATGTGCGGCGGGGTGCGCACGGCGAGCCGCACCCGGGAGGCGCCGCCCTCCACCAGGTCGACGGCGATCTCGGCGCCGGTGTTGCCGACGCCGACGACGAGGACGTCACGACCGGCGTAGGGGGCAGGGTTGCGGTACTCGGAAGCGTGCAGCAGCTCGCCGGGGTAGGCGTCGCGCCCGGCCCAGTCCGGCAGGTACGGGGTGTGGTTGAACCCGGTGGCCACGACGACGACCGGGGAGGTGAGTACCCGGCCGCCGGTGGCGGGCAGCGCCCAGCCGGAGGCGGCACCGGAGGCGGTGCCGGCGCGGTCCACCCGGTCGACGGCTATGCCGGTGGTGATGTCCAGGTCGTGGTGGGCGGCGTACTGCTCCAGGTAGCGCACCACGTCGTCGCGGCCGACCCAGCGGCCGTAGGAGCGCGGGATGGGCAGGCCGGGGAGGGCGGACAGGCGGCGGGTGGTGTGCAGGTGCAGCCGGTCGTAGTGGCCGCGCCAGGAGGCGCCGAGGTGTTCCGCGCGCTCCAGCACCAGCGGCCGGATGCCCCGGTGCCGGAGCGCCGCGGCCACGGCGAGCCCGCCGGGGCCGGCGCCGATGACGATGGCGTCCGGTTCCGCTGTGGTCACGGAGGCGCCCGGGGCGGCGGTGATGGGGTCGGCCATGAGGAACTCCTGGAACCTGAAGGTCGTACGCAGGCGGCAAGCGGTGTATCGGAAGGTAACCCCTCACTCAGGGCTGAGGGTAACCCCGGGGTGTGCCGGTCGGCGAGGTTGCCCCCGGCCCCTTGCGCGGGGGCCCGGTCGTCCGGTGAACTGACGTACCGTCAGATTTTGGGAGGTCCGGTATGCGCGCGATCTGGCTCAGTGGTCCGCAGTGGCTGGCGGTGCTGCGCATCGGGCTGGGGCTGTGGTGGCTGGAGAGCTGGCGGCACAAGGACAAGGAGGCGTGGTTCGTGCGGGGCACCGGGATCGCCTGGGCCAAGGACGTGGCGGACAAGCACCGCTGGGAGTTCGTCCGCGGCGGCTTCGCCACCGTGGTCGCGCCGCGCCCCAGGGTGATGGCGTACGTGGTCGTCTACGCGGAACTCGCGCTCGGCCTCGGCCTGGTCGCGGGCCTGCTGACGCCGGTCGCCCTGGTCTGCGGGCTGCTGCTCAACCTGCTCTACCTGGTGCTGATGATCCACGACTGGGCCGAGCAGGGACAGAACGGGATGATGGCGCTGATATCCGTCGTCGGGCTGTTCGCGGTGAGCTGGCAGACCTGGTCGCTGGACGACGCGTTCGGGCTCTTCCGGTGAGCGGGCAGGCGAGGTTCGACCGGCCGGAGGTGGACGCCTTCACCCGGCCGTACTGGGCGGCCGCCGCCGAGGGCAGGCTGCTGATCCGCCGCTGCCGGGCCGCCGGGTGCGGCGTCGCGCACCACTACCCGCGGGAGTTCTGCCCCGATTGCTGGAGCGAGGACGTGGTCTGGGAGCAGGCTTCGGGTGCCGCCACGCTCTACACCTGGTCGGTGGTCCATCTCAACGACCTGGCGCCGTTCCGCGACCGCGTGCCCTATGTCGCCGCCGTCGTCGACCTCGCCGAAGGGCCGCGCATGATGACGGAGGTCATCGGCTGCGCGACGCAGGCATTACGGGTGGGCATGCCGCTGCGGCTGGACTTCCGCGGCGACGACGAGTCGCCCGACGCACCCGCGGTCCCCGTCTTCCGCCCGGCCGACGACCCCGACGACCCCGACGACCCCGGCGGCCTCAGCGCCTCGCCGTGATCCTGGGGCCCATCGCCTTGACCTGTTCGTCGACCGCGTGCTGGTAGACGGCCTGTATGGCGTCGTCGAAGAACGGGCTGTACGAGATGCGGTCGGTGAGGCCGCCCGCGTCCTCGCCGCCGATCACCCCGATCACGGTGCCGCTTCTGGTGCGGGAGTTGTAGTTCAGCAGCCAGGGGCTGCCCGAGGTGCCGCTGAAGAAGCCGGCGCAGTCGAACTGCAACTGGCGCAGCCCCTCCAGCCGTGAGGTGGTGGTCGTGCAGCTCACGGCCTGGTCGTCCGGGTTCTCGCTGGCGTGCGGGTAGCCGATGACGGTGACGCGGTTGTGGTAGCCGGGAGTGCGGGACAGCCGGTTGGCGCCCGTCACGTCCTCGATCCGTTTCCCGCCCGGCGCCGGCGCCACCCGGGCGAAGGCGAAGTCGTAGTCGGAGCTGGCGTCGTCGTCCGGCACCCAGCGCGGGTCGGTGAAGACCTGCGTGACCGCCCAGACCCCGTACGGCTGCTTGGCGGCGCCCGCGTGGTAGTCGGGGACGAAGCCGATGTCCGTGCCGGGGCCGCAGTGCGCGGCGGTGAGGATGAGATCGCGGCCGGGGCTGTGCACCACGCTCGCCGAGCAGAAGTGCGCGTTCAGGTCGTCGCCGATCGAGAAGAGCACCCCGACGGTGGGCACTCCGCCGAAGTGCACCGCGGCGCCCGCGGGCGCGAACGGGCCGGGTATCGAGCCGGGCTCCGCCACGGTGTCTATCTCCCGGGCCGACGACGGCATGGAGTCGGCCATCCGCTCCGGTGTCCAGAAGCGCGCCGCGGCCTTGTTGGTCCAGGCCGCCGGCGCCGGGCCCGGGCCCGCGACGGGCAGCAGCACCGAGGCCAGGGCGAGCACGGCCGTGCACGTCACCGGGAACAGGAAACGTCGGAGCACACGAGCCCTTTCGTACGCCGGTCACGGGGGCACTGGCCTGAGGCGGGCTTCGGAGCAGGCCAGAGCCGGTCACCGGCGGCCGCGGCAGGTGTCCGACACGACCACCGACCCGGGCAGCGTACATAGCGGGGCGCCGAGGGCGCGGACGCACACCCCGGGGAGTGGCGTCAGCCGCGGCCGAGTACCACCGTGCCGGAGGAGCAGAACCATCCGCCGGTCCCCGAGGCGACGGCCAGTTCCGGCAGCCGTCCACCGGGTCCGCGCACCTGCCGGCCGTCCGCCTCGCCCCGCAGCTGGCGCACCGCCTCGACCAGCAGGAACAGCCCGCGCATGCCGGGATGGCAGGCGGACAGGCCGCCGCCGTCGGTGTTCACCGGCAGCTCGCCGTCGATGGTCAGCCGCCCCTTGGCGGCGAAGGCGCCTCCCTCGCCCTTGGCGCAGAAGCCCAGGTCCTCGAGGGTGACCAGCGTCATGTAGGTGAAGGCGTCGTAGATCTCCGCCAGGTCGATGTCGGCCGGTGTCACCCCGGCCCGGGCGAACGCCTGGCGGCCCGACTCCGCGGCCGGGGAGACGGTGAAGTCCTCCCACTGCGACATCGAGGTGTGCGAGACCGCGGTGCCGCTGCCCAGCACCCATATGGGGCGCTTGGCGCAGTCGGCCACATATTCCTCGGCGGCCAGCAGCACGGCGCCGCCGCCGTCCGAGCGCACACAGCAGTGCAGCTTGGTGAACGGGTCGGCGATCATCGGCCCGGACAGCACCTCGTCGACGGTGATGGGGGTGCGGTACATGGCCTCCGGGTTGCGGGCGGCGTTCGACCGCGCCTGGACGGCGATTTCGGCGAGCTGCTCCAAAGAGGTGCCGTATTCGTGCATATGACGGCGGGCGGCCATCGCGTACTTGGCGATCAAGGTGTGGCCGTAGGGGACCTCGAACTGCAGGGGGCCGCCGGAGCCGAAGGAGAGGTTGGCAGTGCGGCGACGGGCCTTGAGGTCCGCGCGGGCGGTGGAGCCGTAGACGAGCAGGACGGCGTTGGCGTGGCCCGCCGCGATGGCGTCCGCGGCGTGCGCGGCCATCACCTCCCAGGTGGAGCCGCCCACCGAGGTGGAGTCCACCCAGGTGGGACGCAGCCCCAGGTACTCGGCGACCTCGACCGGCGCCAGGACGCCGAGGCCGGCCGACGCGAACCCGTCCACCACCGATTTGTCGAGCCCGGCGTCGGCGAGCGCACGCCGCGCCGCCTGCGCGTGCAAGGCGTACGGGGTGGCGTCGTCGACCCGGCCGCAGTCGGACAGGGCGACGCCGACGACGGCGACGGAACGGTGTCCACGGGGAGCGGAAGCCATGAATCTGACGGTACATCAGATTTGGTGGACGTCACCAGGGTGGCCCACGACGGCCGCCCCTCGGTGATCGCGCTTCGAAGGCGTGGTGATGCGCCTCTGGGCATCGCGGCACGCGGCACCTAAGATGACGGCCCGTCAGATAGCACCGGGTGCGGGGAGGAGTCGGCCGATGGACGCCGCGTTCACCGAAGAACAGGACGAGATCCGGCGCACGCTGCGGGATCTGCTGCACAAACGCTGCGGGCCCGACGAGCTGCGCGCCGCCGTCGCCACGCCCGCCGGTCACGACGCGGCCCTGTGGCGGCAGCTCGCCCAGTCCCTCGGCCTGCCGGGACTGGCGCTGCCCGAGACCGTCGGCGGCGCCGGGTGCGGCCCCACCGAGCTGGTGCTGGCCTGCGAGGAGAGCGGACGCGCCCTGCTGCCGTCCCCGCTGCTCGGCACCTCGGTGCTGGCCGCCCCGCTGATCACCGCGCTCGGTACGGACGCCCAGCGGGCCCGTCTGCTGCCGCGGATCGCCGACGGCACCCTGACCGCCGCGCTGGCCACCGCTGCCCCCCTGACCGCCGCTCTGGCCCTCACGGGGCCCAACGACGGCGACTGGGCCGGTGGCGGCCGTGCGGGCGGCATCCAGGCCCGTCCGGCCGCCACCGGCGCTGACGCCACCCGGCCCGCCGGTGACGCGGCGGCCCCGTATCTGCTCTACGGGCAGGCCGAGCAGGTGCTCGGCGGGCACAGCGCCGACCTGCTGCTGGTCGCCGCGCACACCGGCGGGTACGCGCGCACCGGAATCCGGCTCTTCCTGGTGGAGGCCGGGGCCCCCGGCCTGGTGCGCACCCGGCTCACCGCGCTGGACGAGACACGGCCGCTGGCCCGGGTGGAGCTGCGTGACACCCCGGCCGAGGCGCTCGGCGGATCGGGCGCGTCGGCCGGTGGGGACCCGGCCGACGCGCTGGCCCGCACCGGGTGCCTGGCTGCCGCCGCGCTCGCCGCGGAAGCCGTCGGCGCCGCCGATCTGGCGCTCACCTCGACGGTGGACTACGTACGGGTCAGGGAGCAGTTCGGCCGCCCCATCGGCTCGTTCCAGGCGGTCAAGCACCGGCTCGCCGACCTGTACGTCCAGCTGCAGGCGGCGCGGTCCGCCGCGTACTACGCCGCGTGGGCGGCGGGAGCGGACGGTACGGAGCTTCCGGTGGCGGCCCCGCTGGCGCTCGCCCAGGCGCTGGAGGCGCTGCGCGCGGTCACGGGCGCGGCGATCCAGTTGCACGGCGGGATCGGCTTCACCTGGGAGCACCACGCCCATCTGTACTTCAAGCGGGCGGTGGCCGACGACCTGCTGTTCGGCCCGGTCGACGCCCTGCGCGCGCACGCCGCCGGCCGCGCCGGGCTCTTCCCGTCCGAGACGGCCGTCAGGAGAGCCGCGTGATCACCAAAATCGTGCAGAAGGTGTCGTCCACCCGTGCCTTCGCCAGGATCGCGCCACACGTCGTGCCCGCGATGGACACCGGGATCCACCGGCTGACCAGGGGAAAGGTGCTGCTCAGCGCCACCATGCTGCCAGGCGTCGTCCTCACGGTGACCGGCGCCCGCAGCGGGCTGCCGCGCCGGGTGCCGCTGGCGTGCATGCCGGAGGAAGGCGGCACCTATGTGCTGGTCGGCAGCAACTTCGGCCGCACCGACCACCCGGCCTGGTCGGCGAACCTGCTCAAGAACCCGGAAGCGGAGATCAGCCACAAGGGGCACGACGTGCCGGTGACGGCCCGCCTGCTCAGCGGAGACGACCGCACGGCCGCCTGGGCCGCGCTCGTCGCCTTCTGGCCGCCCTATGCCACCTATGCCAGCCGCGCGCCCCGCGAGATTCGGCTCTTCCGGCTCACACCGCGGGAAAAGAGCCCCCAGTGATGCACCGGTGACCTATAGTGATGCCTGGACCCGTACCGGACGTACAGAGGCCCCAGGTGCCGCAGGGGTTGTGTGCCCCCTGGCCGTCATGGGCACAGACGAAGACGCGGACGCCGCCGACCTCCCCCGAGGAGCGTGCGACGCCCGCGTCAGGGCGTGATGTGCTGGCAGGACAGCAGGAAGCGAGCACCGTAAGGCGGGCAATGGGTACCGCGAGCCCGAAGGGCGGCGTGCGCTACTTCGCCGGCTTCTTCCCGGTGACGCCGAGGTGCACGAGCAGCGCCAGGTTCGGCTTCAGCTCGGCTTGCTTGACACCCCAGCTCGTGAAGCCCTTTTGGTGCGCGGCGACCGCGGCCAGCATGGCGACCAGGGAACCGGCGACGGCCGCCGGACTGACTTCCTTGTCGACCTTGCCCTTGCTCTGCAGGTCCTTGATGGAGTCGGTGAGGGAATTGGTGACGGCGTTGAGGATCTTCATGCGGATCTTGTAGAACCGCTTGTCCCCTTCCGCTGCTCCGAGGTCGACGACGCGCAGGATGGCGTCGTTCTTCCGCCAGAAGGAGAGGAAGCCGTCGACGAGTTCCTCCGCCGCCTGGGCGCCTGACTTGCCGACCCAGGAGCGACCCGCGACCAGTTCGGTCAGGCTCGCTCCTTCCTTGGCCATTTCGTCGGCGAGTTCGAGAACGGCGCCCTCGACGTCGGGGAAGTACTGGTAGAACGTTGCGGGGGAGGTGCCCGCCATCCGGGCGACGTCGATGACCTTGACGTCCCGGTACGGTGACGTGCTGAGCATCTCGCCCAGGCAGTCGAGCAGCTTCTGCCGCGTCGCCTGCCCGCGGCGACCGGCAACACGGCCGTCGACGGTGCGAACTTGTCCTGTCATGCCGTCAGTTTACCGGCGGGTGATCAGCGCGCGATTCGGCAGCCTGCAAATGGGGTGGCAGCTCACCTCCGCCGTGAACCTGCAGCTCAGCGCCGCTTATATAGCGCGCGGCCGAAGAGGCCAGGAACAGTACGGGACCGGCGATGTCGGCCGGGTCCGCCAGTCTGCCGAGCGGAACGGCCGCACTGATGGCTCGTTGCACTTCCGCGTCTCCGTCCCCGTAGTGCTCGGCCGAGCGCTCCGTCAGCACCAGCCCCACGACAAGACAGTTCACCCGCACCGAAGGGCCCCATTCGGCGGCCAGGGAGCGGGTCAGGGAGGCGAGACCGGCTTTCGCGGCACCATAGGCGGCGGTTCCCGGTGACGGCCGCACTCCGCTGACGCTTCCGATGTTGACGATGGATCCGCCGTCCGGCTGGCGGGCCATCAGGGCGTACGCGGCCTGGGAGCAGTACAGCGGTGCCAGCAGGTTCAGCTCGATGACAGCCCGGGACAGCCGCGGCGAGGCGGTGGCGGCGTCGGCGTAGGGTGCGCCGCCCGCGTTGTTCACCAGCAGGTCGAGGCGGCCGTACGCGTCGCCCAGGTGCGCGAAAAGGTCCTTCACGGCGTCCGGGTCGCGGACGTCCGCGGAGCGGAACGCGACACCTGGTGGCAGGTCGTGCGGGGGCTTGCGGCCGCAGACCAGCACCTGGGCGCCGGCCGATGCCAAGGCGCCGGCGATGGCCCGGCCGATGCCCCGGGTGCCGCCGGTCACGAGCGCCACTCGCCCTTCCAGGTCCTCCGTCACGTGGGCTATCGTGCCAGAGAAACTGACGCTGCGTCAGATCTCGGGCGGAGGAAGGCGTATGGCGATACAGGTGGCGCGCCACGGACCGGGCATCGCGGAAGTGGTGATCGAGGCCCCGCCGGTCAACGCGATCGATGTGAAGGGGTGGTTCGCGCTCGCCCGCGCACTCGCCGAGCAGGGCGCCGACCCCGGGGTGCGGGCGGTGGTGCTGCGTGCGGAAGGACGTGGATTCTGCGCGGGTGTCGACATCAAGGAGATGCAGGACACGGAAGGGTTCGACGCGCTGCTCGGTGCCAACGCGGGCTGCGCCGCCGCCTTCGCGGCTGTCTACGACTGCCAGGTGCCGGTGATCGCCGCGGTACACGGCTTCTGCCTCGGCGGCGGCATCGGCCTGGTCGGGAACGCCGACCTCGTCCTCGCCTCCGACGACGCGTACTTCGGTCTGCCCGAGGTCGACAGAGGTGCCCTGGGTGCGGCCACCCATCTGTCCCGGCTCGTGCCGCAGCACCGGATGCGGCACATGGTGTACACCTCGCAGAACGCCACGGCGGCCGAGCTGTACGGCTACGGCTCGATCCTCACCGTCACCTCCCGCGATCGTCTGCGCGACGCAGCGATCGAGACCGCCACCGCCATCGCCGCCAAGGATCCGCAGGTCATCAGGGCCGCCAAGCAGTCGCTGAACGGCATCGACCCGGTCGACGTCAAGCGCTCCTACCGCTACGAGCAGGGCTTCACCTTCGAACTCAACCTCTCCGGCGCCGGCGACCGGCTGCGGGACGCCTTCACCCAGGGTGGTGCCCGATGAGCGACAAGCGGATGACCGCGGACGAGGCCGTCGCGCGCCTGAGCGACGGCATGACCGTCGGCATCGGCGGCTGGGGCTCGCGCCGCAAGCCCATGGCCCTGGTCAGGGCGATCCTCAGGTCGCCGCTCACCGATCTCACCGTCGTCTCCTACGGCGGCCCCGACGTCGGCCTGCTGTGCGCGGCGGGCAAGGTCCGCAAGGTCGTCTACGGCTTCGTCACCCTCGATTCCGTCCCCCTGGAGCCGCATTTCCGCGCCGCCCGTGAGCAGGGCGCCGTCAAGGCGCTCGAACTCGACGAGGGCATGTTCCTGGCCGGGCTGCGGGCGGCGGCCCTGCGGCTGCCCTTCATGCCGATACGGGCCGGGCTGGGCGCCGACGTCCTGCGCAACGCGCCGCAGCTGCGCGTGCTGCCGGACCCGTACGGCACCGGGGACGAGGTGGTCGCCGTGCCGCCGCTGCGGCTGGACGCCGCCCTGGTGCACGCCAACCTCGCCGACCCGGCGGGGAACGCCGCGCTCACCGGTCCCGACCAGTTCTTCGATGACCTGTTCTGCCAGGCGGCGGACGCCGCCTATGTGTCGGCCGAGCGGGTGGTGCCCACCGCCGACCTGCTCAAGGAGGCGGGGTGCGTGCACGCCCTGGTGCTGCACCGCCATCTCACGCACGGCGTCATCGAGGCGCCCCGGGGCGCGCACTTCACCGAGTGCCTGCCGGAGCACGGCCGCGACGAGCGGTTCCAGCGCGCCTACGCCGCCGCGGCGACCGACCCCGCCGCGTGGGACGCCTTCGCCGAACGCTTCCTGCGTCATGTGGATGAATCGTCTTATCAACAGGCTGTGGACAACTTTCACGAGGAGGCCGCGTCGTGACGGCGGTACCGCAGGCCACCCGGGCCGAGATCTGCGTCGCCGCCTGCGCGGACGCCTGGCGCGGCGACGGCGAGATCCTGGCCAGCCCGATGGGCGTCATCCCCACGCTGGGCGCCCGGCTGGCCCGCGCCTCCTTCGCGCCCGACCTGCTGCTCAGCGACGGCCAGGCGTATCTGCTCGCCGGGGACGTGCCCCTGGGCGCCGCGCCGGACGCCCTCACCGTCGAGGGCTGGCTCCCGTACCGGGCGGTCCTCGATCTCGCCGCGGGCGGCCGGCGGCACGTCATGATGGGACCCAGCCAGATCGACGCCCACGGCAACGCCAACATCTCCTGTGTCGGCCCCTGGTCCCGCCCCATTCGGCAACTCCTCGGCACCCGCGGCGCCCCGGGCAACACCGTCAACCACGCCACCAGCTACTGGGTGCCCAAGCACGCGCCACGCACCTTCGTCGAGCACGTCGACGTGGTCTGCGGCCTCGGGTACGACCGGGCCGCCGCCGTCGGCCACGCCGCCCGCTTCCACACGCTGCGCCGCGTCGTCACCAACCTGTGCGTGCTGGACTTCGGCGGCCCCGGGCACCGCATGCGGCTCGCCTCCCTGCATCCGGGCGTCACCGTGGACCAGGTCGTCGCGGCGACCGGCTTCGACCTCACCCTGCCCGCCCGGATCCCCGCCACCCGGCAGCCCACCGACGCCGAACTGCGCGTCCTGCGTGACGTCCTCGACCCGCGCGCCGCCCGTGACCGGGAGATCCCGGCATGACCGGCGTCGCACCGCTGGCGACCCGGCTCACCGCGCTCACCGGTGTCCGCCATCCCCTCGTGCAGACCGGGATGGGATACGTCGCCCGGCCCCGGCTGGTGGCGGCCACCGCCAACGCCGGCGCCCTGGGCATCCTGGCGGCCGCCACGCTGTCGTACGACGAACTCGCCGCGGCCATCGCCGAGGTACGCCAGGCGGCCCCCGGGCGGCCGTTCGGCGTGAACATACGGGCCGACGCGGGGGACGCGGCCGAGCGGATCGCGCTGATGGGCAGGGAAGGCGTCCGGGTGGCGTCCTTCGCGCAGGCGCCGACCAGGGAGTTGATCGCGCGCGCCCACGACCACGGCATGGTCGCCGTGCCGTCGATCGGCGCCCGGCGGCACGCCGAGAAGGTCGCCGAGTGGGGCGCGGACGCGGTCATCGTGCAGGGCGGGGAGGGCGGCGGCCACACCGGCGCCGTCCCCACCACGCTGCTGCTGCCGCAGGTGGTCGACGCCCTCCGGGGCAGTCAGGTGGCCGTCGTCGGCGCGGGCGGGTTCTTCGACGGGCGGGGGCTGGTGGCGGCGCTCGCCTACGGCGCCGACGGCATCGCGATGGGCACCCGCTTCCTGCTGACCTCCGACGCGCCCGTGCCGCGCGTGGTCCAGGACCGTTATCTGGCGGCCGACGTGAACGGCACCCTCGTCACCACCGAGGTCGACGGCGTCCCGCACCGGGTCCTGGCCACCGACTTCGTCCGCTCGCTCGAACGCGGCGGCCCGCTGGTCCGCTATCCCCGGGCGCTGCGCAACGCCCTGCGCTTCTCGCGGCTGTCCCGGACGCCGCTGCGCGTGCTGCTCCGCGAGGGCAGGGCCATGCGCGCGGCCCGCGAACTGACCTGGCCGCAGACGCTGATGGCGGCGAACACCCCGGTGCTGCTGCGCGCCGCGATGGTCGAGGGCCGCGCGGACCTGGGCGTCATGGCCTCCGGACAGGTCGCCGGAGTGCTGTCCGATCTGCCGTCCTGCGAGGAGCTGGTGGCCCGGATCGCGGCCGAGGCACAGGAGATTCTGGGGCGCCTCAAGAATTGACCGTATGTTCGAATTGAAGGCCGTGCGGCGGGGAAGATCACTGGTTACGGTGGCAGTGCGAGCGTGTGATCCAGCACACACGCGGCGCGTCGAAGTCGCGCGCACCCACACACATCCACGGCACGGAGAGGACCCCCTCATGTCCGCATTCGGCGATGGCGCCCCTTGTTGGGCCGATGTCTCGCTGCCCGATCTGGACGCCGGCCGGCGCTTCTACGGCGAGCTGTTCGGCTGGACGTTCCAGGACCAGGGCGAGCAGTTCGGCCACTACACGATGGCCCTGCAGGACGGGAGGAACGCGGCGGCGCTGATGGGCAAGATGGACCCGTCGATGCCCACGGCCTGGAGCGTGTACTTCGCGACGTCGGACATAGCGAAGCTGGCGGCCAGGATCGGGGACGCGGGCGGGCAGGTCGTGTTCGGTCCCGACGCGGTCGGCGACACCGGCATCATGCTGGGTGCGCTCGACCCGGGCGGCGCGTTCTTCGGCGTCTGGCAGCCGGGCACGCACCCCGGCTTCGACGTGGTCAACCAGCCCGGTGCCTTCTGCTGGGCCGAGAACCACACCAAGGACGCGGACGCGGTCGACCCCTTCTACTCGGCCGTGTTCGGATACGACGCGCAGCAGGTCGGCGACGGCGTGGACTTCGACTACAAGGTCTGGTCGCTGCCCGGCGACGCGGACGGCCAGGTCGTCGGCCGGATGAACGCCGCCACCAGCCTTCCCGCGGACCACCCGTCGGCCTACCAGGTCTACTTCGACGTGGACGACTGCGACGCCACCGCGGCCACCATCGCCCGGCTCGGCGGCCAGGTGCGGCGGGAACCCCAGGACTCGCCCTTCGGCAGGATGGCCGTCGTCGCCGACGACCAGGGCGCGAACTTCGCGATCATCGACACGCGGCGCAGGTCCGAGGCGATACCCGGGCAGTAGCGGCGGGCGGGAGCGGGGGCGGGTTCAGAGCCGCTCGATCACCGTGACATTGGCCTGGCCGCCGCCCTCACACATGGTCTGCAGGCCGTAGCGACCTTGGTTGCGTTCCAGCTGGTGCAGCAGGGTGGTCATGAGCCGGGCCCCCGTGGCGCCCAGCGGGTGCCCCAGCGCGAGGGCGCCGCCGCACGGGTTGACGACGGCGGGGTCGGCGCCCGTCTCCTTCAGCCAGGCCAGCACCACGCAGGCGAACGCCTCGTTGATCTCCACCGCGTCGAAGTCGCCGATGGACATGCCGGTTCTGGCGAGGGCGTGCGCGGTCGCGGGGATCGGGCCGGTCAGCATGCGGATCGGGTCGCAGCCGCGGGCGGAGAGATGGTGGATGCGGGCGCGCGGGGTCAACCCGTGGTCGCGGACCGCCTGTTCGCTGGCGATGAGCAGGGCGGCGGCGCCGTCGGAGATCTGTGAGGCGAGCGCGGCGGTCAGCCGTCCGCCCGGGGTGAGCGCAGGCAGCGCCGACATCCGGGCCGCGGAGGTGTCGCGGCGCGGTCCTTCGTCGGCGGTGACGCCGGCGAGTGGGACGGTCTCCCGGGCGAACCACCCGCTGTCGCGTGCGTGCAGGGCGCGGTGGTGGCTGGTGAGGGCGAAGCGCTCCATGTCCTCGCGGTCGATGTCCCAGTCGCGGGCGATGAGTTCGGCGCCGTGGAACTGGCTGACGGGCTGGTCGCCGTACCGGGCACGCCACCCCTCGGAGCCGGAGAACGGATCGTCGAAACCGTAGGGGCGGCCGGCCGTCATGGCCGCGGCTATGGGGATCCGGGACATGTTCTGGACGCCGCCCGCGACCACCAGGTCGCTGGTGCCGGACAGCACGGCCTGGGCCGCGAAGTGCACGGCCTGCTGCGAGGAGCCGCACTGCCGGTCGACGGTCACCCCGGGCACGTGCTCGGGCAGTCCCGCCGCCAGCCAGCAGGTGCGGGCGATGTCGCCCGCCTGGCCGCCAATGGCGTCGACGCAGCCGAAGACCACGTCGTCGACGGCGGCGGGGTCGAAGCGGCCGCGCTCGACCAGCGCGGTCAGGACGTGGGCGCCGAGGTCGGCGGGGTGGACGGCGGCCAGACCGCCGTTCCTGCGGCCGACCGGGGTGCGTACGGCTTCGACGATGTAGGCCTCGGGCATCGTGGAACTCCGTTCCTCGCAAGGCGAGTCGACTATCTGACGATCCGTCAGATAGTCGGTTATCCTAGCGCGGTGACCGACCTTTCCTTCAGTGCCGGGCAGGACGCGTTCCGCAAGGAGATACGGGGGTGGCTCGCCCGTCACGTGCCGGACGAGCCGCTGCCGTCGATGGACACCGAGCCCGGCTTCCGCGCCCACCAGGCGTGGGAGCGGACGCTGTACGACGCCGGGTGGGCGGTGGTGGGCTGGCCGCCGGAGTACGGCGGGCGCGGGCTGGGCCTGGACGAGTGGCTGATCTTCGAGGAGGAGTACTGGCGGGCGGGGGCACCCGGCCGGGTCGGGCAGAACGGGATCTTCCTCTTCGCCCCGACCGTCTTCGCCTTCGGGACGAGCGAGCAGCAGGCGCGGGTGCTGCCGCCGATGGCCCGTGGCGAGGAGGTCTGGGCGCAGGGCTGGTCGGAGCCGGAGGCGGGTTCCGACCTGGCGAACCTGCGGTCGCGCGCGGTACGGGACGAGGCGCGCGGCGGCTGGCTGCTGAGCGGGCAGAAGACCTGGAGTTCGCGGGCGGCGTTCGCGCACCGGCTGTTCGGGCTGTTCCGTACCGACCCGGACGCCGGGCGCCACCACGGCCTCACCTATTTCATGGTGGACCTGGCCGCACCCGGGGTGACCGTCCGCCCGATCCGGCAGCTGGACGGCGAACCGGGCTTCGCCGAGATCTTTCTGGACGAGGTGTTCGTCGCCGACCGCGACGTGCTGGGGGAGGTGGGGCAAGGATGGCGGGTGGCGATGTCGACCACCGGGAGCGAGCGCGGGCTGAGTCTGCGCAGCCCCGGCCGGTTCCTGGCCGCGGCCGACCGGTTGCTCGCGCTCTACCGGGAGCGGCCCGCGCCCGCGCACCGTGACGCCGTGGTGGACGTGTGGATGCGGGCGGAGGCGTACCGGCTGTTCACGTACCGGACGGTGACACGGATGCGGGACGGCAATGCGGCCGGGCCGGAGTCCTCCCTCAACAAGGTCTTCTGGTCGCAGCTCGACCTCGACCTGCACACCACGGCGCTGCGGCTGCTCGGCCCCGAGGCGGAGCTGGCCGGACCGTGGCTGGACGGCTACCTCTTCGCCCTCGCCGGTCCGATCTACGCGGGCACCAACGAGATCCAGCGCGATGTGATCGCCGAGCGGCTGCTCGGCCTGCCCCGGGAGCCGCACCGATGAGACTCGCGCCGTCCGCCGACGACCTGCTGTTCGCCCGCACCACCCGGGAGCTGCTGGCCGCGCACTGCACACCCGCCGAGGTGCGGGCCGGTTTCTCCCGCGACCGCTGGCAGGCGCTCGCGGCGGTCGGCGCCACCGCGCTGTTCGTCCCCGAGGCGCACGGTGGCCTCGGGCTGGGCGACCAGGGCCTCGGCGCACAGTCCCTGGTCGCCCTGGCCGAGGAGGCGGGCCGCGCCTGCCTCCCCGAGCCGCTGATCGAGGCGGCCGTGGCCGCCGTGCTGCTCGCCGCGCGGCAGGGGCCCCCAGCCCCGGCCCCCTCCCGGGACGGGGACGCGCTGCTGCGGGGCCTGGCCGACGGCGCCGTCACTGTCGCGGTGTCGCTGCCGGTCGACCGGCCGGCCGGGGCGCCCGGGCCTGACGGGGCGGTGGTGGCGCATGCCGCGTACGCCGACCATGTGCTGGTCCTCGCGGACGACGGTGTCCTGACGGACTGGGCGCGGGACGGCGGCCAGGACCCGCACCCGAGCCCGGACCCGCAGCCACACCTGGACCTGAACCCGCGCCCGGACCCGCACCCGGACCCGCGCCCGGACCTGGACCCGCACCCGAGCCCGGACCCGCAGCCACACCTGGACCTGAACCCGCGCCCGGACCCGCACCCGGACCCGCGCCCGGACCTGGACCCGGACCCGCGCCCGGACCTGGACCCGGACCCGCGCCCGGACCTGGACCCGGACCCGGACCCGCGCCCGCACCCGGACCCGGCCCCCCGGCCCGTCGTCGCCGGGGTCGATCCGGGGCGGGCGCTGGGGCGGGTTCGGGCAGGTGGGGAGAGGAAGCCGGTCGTGCTGGGCAGGGGCTGGGGGCCGGTGGGGGAGCGGGCCGGGCGGCTCGGGGCCGTCGCGGCCGCCGCCGATCTGCTGGGCGCGGCGGCGGCGATGCTGGAGCGGACGGTGGAGTACGCCCGGCAGCGGGTGCAGTTCGGGCGGCCCATCGGCTCGCAGCAGGCGGTGAAGCACCAGCTGGCGGACGTGCTGCTGGCGCTGGAGTTCGCCAGGCCGGTGGTGGCGCGGGCGGCGTACTCGTACGATCTCGGGCTGCCCGGCCAGGCGCGGGACGCGGCGATGGCGAAGGTGTTCGCCACGGAGGCGGCCCAGACCGCCGCCCGCACCTGCCTCCAGGTGCACGGGGCGATCGGATATACGGACGAGTGCGATCTTTCGCTCTGGCTGCGCAGGGTGTGGGCGCTGTCCGCGGCGTGGGGCGACGCCGCGCACCACCGGGCCGTGGTGGCCGCCGACCTCCTCGCGCCGACCGGCCCCTCGCCCTCCTGCCCCACCCGCTGACGGCCGCGGGCACGGCCCGGCCCGGGACCCGGGCACCGTCACATCCGCCGCCCCGGCGGCTCCCTGCCCCACTCCGTCCCGGGGCGCCGCGGCGCGTGGGCGGAGGGCGGCCGTCCGGTTGGGGATGGTTCGGTGAACGCGCGGCGCGCCGCGCTGGCCGTACCGGGGGTGATGGCGGATGATAACGAGTTCGCTCTGCGGGCGTGTCGTGGCGGCCCCGGGTTCGCAACCGGCGCCCGTCCCAGGAAGAATCAGGGCCGTACCCTGGCGCGGGACCCGGCGACGGGCACCCACCGGTACGGAGCAAGGACAGCACGGACCGGTAGGGAGCACGGCTGGCGCGAGGCGCGGAACACGGAGCGCCGAGCGTGGGGCAGGGCCGCAACAACGCGGGCACGGGGAGGTGGCAGGGCAGTGATGGAGCAGCTTACGCAGCATGACCCGAGACGGATCGGCCCTTTCGAGGTGCTGGGGCGGCTCGGGGCCGGCGGCATGGGGCTGGTCTATCTCGCGCGCTCGGCGTCCGGCCGGCGGGTGGCGATCAAGACCGTGCGTGCCGAGCTCGCCGAGGACCAGCTCTTCCGGGTCCGCTTCACGCGTGAGGTGGAGGCGGCCCGCGCCGTCTCCGGCTTCTACACCGCCGCCGTCGTGGACGCCGACCCGCGCGCCGCCGTCCCGTGGCTGGCCACCGCCTACGTCCCCGCGCCGTCGCTGGAAGAGATCATCAACGAGTCCGGACCGATGCCCGCGCAGGCGGTCCGCTGGCTCGCCGCGGGTATCGCGGAGGCGCTGCAGTCGATCCACGCCGCCGGGCTCGTGCACCGCGACATGAAGCCGTCGAACGTCCTCGTCGTCGAGGACGGCCCCCGGGTGATCGACTTCGGTATCGCGTCCGGCGTCTCGAACACCCGGCTGACCATGACGAACGTCGCCGTCGGCACCCCCGCGTACATGTCGCCCGAGCAGGCCAGGGACTCGCGCAGCGTGCGCGGCGCCAGCGACATCTTCTCGCTCGGCTCGACGCTGGTCTTCGCGGCGACGGGGCACGCGCCGTTCCACGGCGCGAACCCGGTGGAGACCGTGTTCATGCTGCTGCGCGAGGGCCCGGACCTGACCGGTCTGCCGGACGAGCTGCGGCCGCTGATCGAGTCCTGCATGCGGATGGAGGCCGAGCGCCGCCCCACCCCCGCCGACCTGCAGGCCCAGCTCGCGCCGCATCTCTTCTCGACCGGGAACGACGACACGGGGACGGCCTCCGCGTGGCTGCCGCCCGGCGCGGTGGCGCTGATAGAGCAGCGCCGCAGCGGCCGGCCCGCCGTCGCGCCCAGCGGCCGGGGCGCGCACGCCGCGGGCCCGCAGGTGCCGGTGAACGCGCCGCCCCCGCCGCACTCCCCGCCCCGGCCCCAGCAGGCCCCGCACGGCGCCGCCGCCCACGCGGGTCCCGGCCACGGCGGGCCCGAGGGCCGTCGTCCCGACGGTCGCGGCAGCCATCGCGGCCAGAACCACGAAGGGCCGGTCCAGTTCGCCGGTTCCGCGCCGATCGGCCCCGGCCTGCGGGTCGCGGACGCCACCGACCACAGGGCGTCGGCCGCCGCGATCTCGGTGCCCGGTACCGACTGGGTACGGCGCCGGGCCGGTGCGCACCGCGGCGGTGAGCCGGTGCCCGGAGCGGCACCCGCCTCCTCGGCCTCGGTACCGGCCCAGCAGGGCGCGGTCTCCGGCGAGTGGCGGCCGTGGCGGTTCCGGATGTCCAACGACGTGTGGGGCACGCCGGTCGTGGCGGGCGGCCTGCTCTACGTCACCTCCTTCGAGGTGCACGCGCTCGACGTGGCGAGCGGGCGCCGCCAGTTCAAGACCCGCGACGTCGCCTGGACGATGGCCGTGGACGGCGGGCGGATCCACGCCTCCGACGGTCCGAGCCTGTTCGCGCTCGACGCGGTCGACGGCGGCGAGCGGTGGCGTACGGCGATCGACGGCTGGGTGTACGCGCTGCGCGCCGACAGCGGCACCATCGTCACGGGCACCCGCGGCGGCGGCGTACAGGCGTGGGACGCGGCGCGCGGGACGCTCCGCTGGGAGCGGGGCGGGGCGCAGACGGAGTTCGAGTCGCCGGACTCGGGGCCGTGCGTCGTCGGCCGCACCGTCTACTACCAGGGCGGCGGGCGGCTCTACGCGGTCGACGCGATGTCCGGCGCCGAGATGTGGTCGTACCCGGTGGGTGAGTCCGCCGCGGCGGGCTCGGTGCCGACCCGGCCGGTCGTCGCGGACGGTGTCGTCCACCTCACCGCGGGCACCCGGGTGGTGGCGCTGGACGCCCGCACCGGCGCCGAGCGGTGGCGGTTCGACGCGCCCGCCGTGATGTTCTCGCCGCCCGCGCACGTGCCGGGGCCCGGTACGGCGGGGGGCGGCATCTACGTCGCCGACCACCTCGGCACCGTCTACGCCCTCGACCCGGCCAACGGCCGTGACCGGTGGCGGGTCGCCACGGAGCCGCGGCAGTCGCTCGAACCGGTGATCGTCGCCGGCGGCGCGCTGCATCTCGGGGCGGGGAGCGCGCTGTACACGCTGGACGCGATCACCGGGACGCCGCGGTGGCGGTTCGCGGCGCAGGGGGAGATTGTCGGGTCCCCCGCGGTGGCTGCGGGGCGGGTGCACTTCGGGTCGAAGGACCACTGTCTTTACACCGTGGACGCGGTGGGGGGGCAGTTGAGGTGGCGGTTGGAGACGGGCGGAGAGATTACCGGGTCTCCGGTGGCGGCGGAGGGGGTGGTGTACGCGTGTTCGAAGGATCGGTGCGTGTACGCGTTGGACGCGACCAAGGGGACCGGGGCGACGTCGCGTCGGGCGTAGGGCTTCTTCTCCCGCCCGCCCGCCCTTTTGTCCTCAAGCGCCGGACGGGCTGAAAAGACGTCCTCAAGCGCCGGACGGGCTGGGAAATGCTTCTGGCGGGGCGTCCGCTCGGGCTTCGTCCTCAAACGCCGGACGGGCTGGATGTTGCCTCTGGTGAGGGAGCTGAGTGGGTGCCCCCCGCGGGGGTGGGCGTCGGGCCCGGGGTTGGAAGGGGGTCCGGGGGACGGCCGCCGGGGGAGGGGCGGGAGGAGTGGCCCGGGGATGTTTGCGGAGCATCTGGGGCCGACTCGCTTCGCTCACTCAGCGCCCTCGTGGCCGACGCTACGCCCGGAGGGCCCCTCAGCGCACCCGGAAGGCGGCTCCGCGGGCGCGGTCGGTGAAGAGGGCGGTCTGGCGGTCGGGGGGAAGGTTGCCCAGGGCGATGAGGTGGGCGGCGGAGGCCATCGCGTGGGCGCGGGCCGCCTCGCGGGCGGACCAGACGGCGCGGACGGTGCCCTGGACGGCCTCGGTGGGGTAGGAGGCGAGGACGGCGGCCGAGCGGAGGGCCGCGTCGAGGAGGCCGGGGCCGGGGACGACCTCGGAGACGAGACCGGTCTCGTAGGCGCGGCGGGCGCCGACCCGTTCCGCGGTGCCCATCAGGGACATCCGCATGACCTCGCCGTACGGCATGCGCTGCGCCATGAGGACCGACTCGTACGCGCTGACCATGCCGTAGCTGGTGTGCGGGTCGAAGAAGGTGGCGTGCTCGGCGGCGACCAGGAACTCGGCCTCGCCCAGGAGGTAGAAGGCGCCGCCGCAGGCCATGCCGTTGACGGCGGCGACGACCGGCTTCCACAGGTCGTTGGACTTCGGCCCGGCGGTGAGCAGCGGATCGTCCGCGGAGTACGGCGAGGACGGCTGCGGTACGTCCACGGACCGGTCGATGCCGGTGCAGAACGCCCGCTCGCCCGCGCCGGTCAGCACCACCGCGCGGACGGCGTCGTCGAAGCGGAACTCCCGCCACAGCGCGCGCAGTTCGTCGACCGTGCCGAGGTCGAGGGCATTGTGCCGCTCGGGCCGGTCGAGGGTGACGAGCGCGACCCCGTCCGCCACCGCCTCGCGCCGTACGCTCACGGTCGCTCCAGCAGCCAGCGCACCACGGTGATCTCCTCCGAGACGGGATGGAAGGCGGCCTTGACCGCCGCCCCTATCCGCAGCCGGGCGGGGTCCACCGAGTCCAGCCGGGCGTCGGCGCGGGCGACGAGGTTGCCGACCAGCCGGATCCGGCCGCCCTCGGGGCCCGCCTCCTCGGCCAGTTCGACCACGATCACGTTGTACGGCGCCTGCTCGGCGTAGTCCGGCAGCAGCGGCGGGTGCGGGAAGACGTAGGACCAGATCCGGCCGCGTCCCGACATCTGCCGCCAACTGCTCCTGAAGGAACGGCAGTACGGGCAGCAGGGACGGGGCGGGAAGCGCAGGCGCCCGCAGTCGTCGCAGGACTGGACGCGGAGTTCGCCACGGCGGGCGTACTCCCAGAAGGGCGCGCCGTCGGTGTCGGTGACGGGCAGCAGCATCGTCGGGTCAACTCCTCAGGAGCAGGGCCGAGGTGGGCACGCCCTCGCCCGCCGTGACCAGGCAGGTGGCGGCGTCGGGGACCTGGGCGGTGGAGGTGCCGCGCAGTTGCTTGACGCCTTCGGTGATGAGGTTGAAGCCGTGCACGTACGCCTCGGACAGGCCGCCGCCACCGGTGTTGAGCGGGAGCCTGCCGCCGATCTCCAGCGCGCCGCCCTCGGTGAAGGCGGCGCCCTCGCCGCGGCCGCAGAAGCCGTAGCCCTCCAGGGAGAGCGGTATGAGCGGGGTGAACGCGTCGTAGATCTGGGCGACGTCGACGTCCTGGGGGGAGAAGTCGGCCTGCTTCCACAGGTGCCGGGCGGCGGTCCAGGCCGGGCCGGTGAGCGGGTCGTCGGTCCAGTAGTTGACCATGCCGTGGTGCTGGGCGGGCAGGCCCTGCGCGGCGGAGTGGACGTAGACCGGGGTGCGGCGGCAGTCGCGGGCGCGTTCGGCGGAGACCACGACGCAGGCCAGCGCGCCGTCGGTCTCCAGGCAGTTGTCGAAGAGGCAGAGCGGTTCGCTGATCCAGCGCGAGGTCATGTACATCTCGCGGGTCAGCGGGCGTTCGTACATCATCGCGGCCGGGTTCTGGTTGGCACGGTTGCGGCAGGCGAGCGCCACGTTGAACAGATGGTCGCGGGTGGCGCCGTACTCGTGCATGTAGCGGCGGGCGAGCAGCCCGATCTCGTCGGCGGGGCGCAGCAGGCCGAACGGCCGGGTCCACTGTCCTGGGGTGGGGAGCTGGACGGAGGTGTTGGTCCAGGGGCGGGCGCCGGAGCCGCGCTTGCGCGACCGCCAGGCGACGCCCACGGTGGCCTGGCCGGTGGCGACGGCCGCCGCGAGATGGGCCACGGTCGCGCACGAACCGCCGCCGCCGTAGCCGACCTTGGAGAAGAAGGTGACGTCTCCGGCGCCGATGGCCTTCGCCAACTCGACCTCGTCGGTCTCCTCCATGGTGTACGAGGCGAAGGCGTCCACCTCGCCCGGCTCGATCCCGGCGTCGTCGAGCGCGGCGAGCACCGCCCGGCAGGCGAGCGTCTTCTCCGGCTCGGGAAGGTTCTTGGCGAAGGGCGTCTGGCCGATCCCCACGATGGCCGTCGCGTCTTTCAGGGCAGCGCCGCCCATGGGCCCACCTCCTGAGTGCTCGCTCGATTCCGCCAGTGCTGACAGCTCGTCAGGCTACCGTTAATCTGACGGGTAGTCAGCTACGCGGAAACGTGAACCCCGCCGGCCGCCTCGGCGGCCGTCGGCCACGGGGACGCGCGGGGCAACTCCGGGAGGGAAACACCATGGTGGACAACGGCCCGGCCGGTGGGCTCGACGACCGCGACGACCCGCGCGCCGACCTCCTGTGGGGCAGCGTCCCGCGGCTGGTGCGCGACGCGGCGGCCCGGTTCGGCGACCGCGAGGCGGTGGTGGAGGGGCGTACGCGGATCTCCTACGCCGAACTCGGGGCCCGTGTCGAGCGATCCGCCGCCGCTGCCGCCGCCGGGGGGCTGCGGGCGGGCGACCGGGTGGCCATCTGGGCGCCCAACACCCTGCAGTGGATCGTCGCCGCCCTCGGCGCGGTGAGCGCGGGCGGCGTCCTGGTCCCGCTCAACACCCGCTTCAAGGGCGCCGAGGCCGCCTACGTCCTGCAACGCACCCGCGCCAGGCTGCTGTTCGTGACCGGCACCTTCCTGGGCACCTCGTACGTGGCTGCGCTGCGCCGGGCGGCGGGGGAGGGGCCGGGCAGCGGGCCGCTGCCCGGGCTGCCGGACCTGCGCGACGTGGTGGTGCTCGGCGACGACGCGCCCGAGGGCTTCCGCTCCTGGCAGCAGTACCTGGCGGCGGGCGCGGACGTCCCGGCCGCCGCGGTCCGCACCCGCGCGGACTCCCTGGCGCCGGACGACCCCTCCGACATCATCTTCACCTCCGGTACGACCGGGCACCCCAAGGGCGCCGTCATCACTCACGCCCAGACGCTGCGCGTGTACGGCGTCTGGAGCGCGCTGGCCGGGCTCGCGGAGGGCGACCGCTATCTGGTGGTCAACCCGTTCTTCCACACCTTCGGCTACAAGGCGGGCATCATCGCCTGCCTGATGCGCGGCGCCACGATCGTGCCGCAGCCGGTCTTCGACGTGGACACCGTCCTCGCCAACATCGCCGCCGAGCGCATCTCCGTACTGCCGGGCCCGCCCACCCTCCACCAGTCGCTGCTCGACCACCCGGCCCGCGACAGCCACGACCTGTCGGCGCTGCGGCTGGTGGTCACCGGCGCCGCCGTCATCCCGCGCCGGCTCGTGGAACGCCTGCGGTCCGAGCTGAAGATCGCCACCGTGCTCACCGCGTACGGCCTGACCGAGGCGTCCGGCACCGTGACCATGTGCCGGCGCGGCGACGCGGCGGCGACGATCGCCGACACCTCGGGGCGGGCCATCCCGGGCACGGAGGTACGGGTGGACGCGGCGCCGGGCACGCCGGGGGAGGTGCTGGTGCGCGGATACCACGTCATGTCCGGCTACTTCGAGGACCCCGAGGAGACCGCGCGGGCCGTGGACGGCGACGGCTGGCTGCACACCGGCGACATCGGCGTCCTCGACGACCGGGGGAACCTGCGGATCACCGACCGGCTCAAGGACATGTACATCGTCGGCGGCTTCAAGGCCTACCCGGCCGAGATCGAGCAACTGCTGCTGCGGCACCCGGACATCAGGGACGCCGCGGTGGTCGGCGTCCCGCACCCCCGGCTCGGCGAGGTCGGCCGCGCCTATGTGGTGCGCCGCCCCGGCTCCGCGCTCACAGCGGACGACCTGATCGCCTGGTCCCGCCGCGAGATGGCCAACTACAAGGTGCCCAGGGCCGTGGACTTCGTCACCGAACTCCCGCGCAACGCCAGCGGGAAGGTGCGCAAGGGCGAGCTGCGCGCCCGCTGACCCGTCGCCCGCGCCGCGTCCGATGACCCGGTACGCCGTGCCCGCCCCACTCCGGCGTCGTACGACCGCGTCCGGACAGCGGAAAGCGACTGACCGCGGCGCCCCCTCCGCGCCGCGGCCAGTCTGTTGTGCGCCCCCCGGGTGCCAGCTCGGATCCCCCCGGATCCCCCCGCGATGCCCGGTCCCCCTGGGCGCGTCCCCCTGTTTCCCCCGTGGTCCCCCGGTCCCCCCTTGTTTCCCCCTGTTTCCCTGATTCCCCCGTGTCCCGCGCGGACCCGTCCTCCCCCGAGGCGGGCCGCGCGGAAGCTACTTGACGGTGCCGTCCGAGTGGAAGTTGTCCGGCTTCACGATGCCCGGCGTGCCGAGCAGGCCCTCGATGGGCGCCTCGGGGGTACCGTCGCTGTGGAAGTTGTCCGGGTCGACAGTGCCGTCGTCGATCTTTGGCGCCTTCGGCTTCGGGGTGTTCGGCAGTTCGGTCATGGCGATCTCCTGTGTTCATGGGGACGTACTGGCGTTGAGCCCGCCCGGCCGCGACCCCCGTACACCGCCGAGCGGGCAGCTCGTGCAGTGATGGAATCCTGGCACCCGCCGATAATCAACTGATAAACGGGTGTGTTGAGCGATTCGACGCCTTACACGGCGAGCGGCGGAGCGGACTCCTCGCCCAGCAGAACACGCACCTGCGCGGCCTCCGGTGAGCCCAGTGCGGTGAAGACGGACAGTGCCTCGCGCCAGCAGGCGTGGGCGCGTACCGACTGGCCCATGCCGTCGAGGGCGCGGCCGAGTACGGTCAGCGCGTTGGCCGTTCGCCACTCGCCGCCGACCTCGCGGACGATCACCAGCGCCTGCTCCACATGGGCGGCGGCCTGCCGCCAGGCCTGCGCCTCCAAGTGGACCTGGGCGAGCCGGAAGAGCGTCATGCCCTCCCAGAACTGCTGGCGGGCGTCACGGAAGATGCCGAGTGCCTCGTCGAGGCAGCTGAGCGCGTCGTCCAGGCGGCCGGTGACGGTGAGTGTGATGCCCATCGCGTAGAGGCCGTTGCCGAGGCGGAAGCCCGCGCCGAGCTCGCGGTAGATCGCCACCACGCGCTCGGTGGCGGCGGTCGCGCCCTCGACATCGCCCAACTCGATCTGGGCGCGCGAGAGATTGCTGAGCGCGGCCGCCTCGCCGTGCTTGTTGCCGTCCGCGCGGAACGCCTCCAGCGCGGTGGTGTGGTACTCGGCGCACTCGGTGAAGCGGTGGGCGAGAAGGGCGATGGTGCCGCGCAGGTTGGGCGCGTAGCTGGAGGTGACCGGGTCGTCGGCGGACAGCCCGAGGATGAGGGCGCGCTTGGCCTCCTCCTCGGCCTCCTCGAACCGGCCGGACAGCCGCAGCAGTTGACCAAGCCACACCCGGCCGCGGCCCTCCGCCAGGGTGTCGCCGCAGTCGTGCGCGGTGGTGATCAGCGCACGGGTGGCCTGCTCGTACTGGCGCGCGTAGACCCCGGACTCCATCAGGTCCTGCGCGCACAGCAGCAGGTCCGCCGCGCGCCGCATCGGCCCCTCGCAGCCGCCCTCGGCGGCCTGGGTCACGGCGGCCAGCAGTCCCTGGGCCTCGGAGAACAGCCACTCCAGGGCCTCTTCGCGGTCGACGAAGGTCAGACCGGGGTGGACGGTCGGCGCGAGGTGGTCCAGGACGCGGTCGCCGGGGTTCTCCAGCTCGTAGGTGCACGCGGCGGAGGAGAGGTAGAAGTCCAGCAGCCGGGAGAGCGCGGCGCAGCGGGCCTCGGGCGTCTCGTCGCGCTCGGCGCACTCGCGGGCGTAGAGCCGCAGCAGGTCGTGGAAGCGGTAGCGGGCCGGGGCGGCGGACTCGATGAGGCTGATGTCGACCAGCGCCTCCAGCAGCTCCTCGGTCGCGTACAGGTCGAGGTCGAGCACGGCGGCCGCGGCGTGCAGCGAGATGTCCGGGCCCTCGGGCAGCGACAGCAGCCGGAAGGCGCGGGCCTGGGCGGCGGACAGATGCCCGTAGCCGAGGGCGAAGGTGGCCTTCACCGCCAGGTCGCCCGCCCGCAGTTCGTCCAGGCGGCGGCGCTGGTCGGCGAGCTTGCGGGCCAGTACGGAGACCGTCCAGGTGCGGCGGGCGGCCAGCCTGGCGGCGGCGATACGGATGGCCAGCGGCAGGAAGCCGCAGGCGGCCACCACGTCGAGTGCGGCCTGCCGCTCGCTGGTGACGCGCTCCTCGCCGACGACGCGGGTGAAGAGCTCCAGCGCCTCCTCGGGCGACATCACATCGAGGTCGACCAGATGCGCGCCGGCCAGGTCGACCATCCGCACCCGGCTGGTGACCAGCGCGGCGCAGCCCGGCGTGCCGGGCAGCAACTGGCGGATCTGGGCGGCGTCGTAGGCGTTGTCGAGCAGCGCCAGTACCCGGCGGCCGTCGAGCGTGGAGCGGTACAGCGCGGCCCGCTCGGCCAGCGAGTCGGGGATGGCGCCGTTGGGGACGCCCAGGGCGCGCAGGAACGCGCCGAGCACCGCCTCCGGTTCGGCCGGGCGCGGCTCGGTGCCCTGCAGGTCGACGTAGAGCTGCCCGTCGGGGAACGCGTCGCGGGCCTCGTGCGCCACATGGACGGCGAGGGTGGTCTTGCCGACGCCGCCGATGCCCGCGACGGCGGAGACCGCCATCACCCCGCTGCCCTCGGACGCCTCGGCCAGCTGCTCGCCCAGCTCCTTGACCACCGAGACGCGCCCGGTGAAGTCGGAGACGGTGGCGGGCAGTTGCGCGGGCCTGACGATCTCGGGCGCGCCGGGCGCCGCGGGGGCGGCCAGGCTCGCGTCGGCCTCCAGGATGCGCTGGTGCAGGTCGCTCAGCTCGGCCGAGGGGTCGATGCCCAGTTCCTCGGCGAGCAGGCGGCGGGTGTCGGCGTAGACGCCCAGCGCCTCGGCCTGCCGCCCGCTGCGGTAGAGGGCGAGCATCAGCAGGCCGCGCAGCCGCTCCTTGAGCGGGTGCTCCGCGGACAGCGCCGTCAGCTCGGAGACCGCCTCGGTGTGCGCGGCGAGCTCCAGGTCGAGTTCCAACCGGGTTTCGAGCAGGCCCAGATGCCACTCGGCGAGCCTGCTGCGCTGGGTCTCGGCGTGCGGTCCCGGCAGCCCGGCCAGCGGCTCGCCGTACCACAACGCCAGGGCGTTGATGAGGAGTTCGCGGGCCTGCGCCGGGTCGGTGGGGCGCAGCCGGTCCGCCTCGGCGGCCAGCCGCTCGACGACGTAGTAGTCCAGGGCGTCCTCGGCCAGCTTGAGCGAATAGCCGCCCGAGTCGGTGACCAGGGAGTCGGAGCCGAGCGCCTTGCGCAGCCGGAAGGCGTACGAACGCAGGGCGGCCAGGGCCGTGTTGGGCGGTGACTCGCCCCAGACGGCGTCAACGAGTTCGGAGGCGGTGGCGGTCCGGCCGCCGCGCAGCAGGAGCGCGGCCAGCAGAGCCCGTTGCTGCGGCGCGCCGGTGCCGATCAGCTTGCCGTCGCGCCAGGCGCGTACCGGGCCGAGGACCGCGAACCGCAGGCCGCCCGGTTCCGTCCTGCCTACCATCTGTGCCCCTTCACTGAACCGATCACTGTGGTGATCACTGAAACGATCATCGAACGGACCTGTACCGGCCGGTGCTCCGGCCGTCGCACCGATCACTGAACGCTACCGCCGGACGACTGTCTCCGGGCCGCTGTCGCAGGACCGTTATCAGTGTCCGCTGAGGAGTCAGGCCAACCCTGACCCGGCCCTTCGCGCGTATATCTATCGTTCATCGCCCCAGGGAACAGTTGTCCGCACGGTCGATCGGAGCCGAGGGTTCGGCACCGTCCGTGCCAGTTTGCCGTGTCGGGCCGCCGGGGTCACCCCGTGCAGGGGCCCGATCCGGCCGTGCGGCAAAAGTTGGGCTGAATTTGAGGTTCCGTCTGTGGATGCCTGGAGGTTGTGCTGTGTGGGACTGGTTCGTACCGGTGTGTGCGCTGCGACAGGACAGGTGACGGGGCCGCCATGTGTGCTGACTGCGCGTCCCGCGAGACGATTCCGGTGCCCCGCACGATTCTGCCGTTCCGGCCGATCGGTGCCGACGGCACGGCCGTTGGGCCGTACGGCTCCGGCCACGGCCCGGCGGCGGACTCCCGCTCCGGCTCCGTTCTCGTGCGGCCCCCGGCGCGTCCGGTCGGAACGGTCCACCCGGTACGCCAGGTGCCCGCGGTGCCGCCCCCGGCGTCCCCGATGAGCGGCGGCCAGGACCGCCCGGCGTGGGGTGGCGGTGGCTCCGGCGGCGGCCGCGGCACCGGCGCCAGGACCCGCGCCGGGGACGCCGGACGGCTCCCGGGCACGCTGCTGCGCCGCCGGGCGGGCCGTTCGCCGCACACCGTGCCCGCGCTGCCGTACCCGAGCGCGGCCGTGACCGGCACCGCGGGGTGCAGCTTCGCCGAACTCGACCGGCGGGCCCGCGCGGTGGCCGCCAGGCTCGGCACCCTGCTGGCGCCGGGCGCCCGGGTGCTGCTGGCCTACCCGCAGGGCCCCGACCTCGCGGGCGCCTTCTTCGGCTGCCTGTACGCGGGGATGGCCGCGGTGCCGCTGGTGCTGCCGAGCCCCGGCGCCACCGACGCGGTCGGCCGGGCGGTACGCCGCTGCGAGCCCGACCTGGTGCTGACCGGCTCCGACGGCTGGACGGCGCTCGCGGTGGACCGCGCCCGCACCCAGGTGATGGAGGCCGACGGGATACGGGTGGCGGGCGACCCCGTCTGGCGGCTGGCGCAGAACTGGCGTCCGGTCGGCGTGCTGCGCAGCGCGCCCGCGTACCACCGCTACTACGACGACGGGATGGCCGGCGGCCGGATGGAGCCCGCGATGGGGCACGCCGATCTGGCCGATGTGATGGGCGAGTTGGCGCAGGCCATCCGGCTGGGCACGGACGAGGAGAACGTCGGCTGGATCGCCGCGGTGCACGGCGTCGAGGACGCGATCTGGCGGATCCTGCTGCCGGTGCGCATCACGCTCTGACGGAGCGGATACGAGGACGCCGAATGACGATCCCTTAGCTGACGGATCGTCAGATCGGCGCTACCGTGGTGCCCATGGAGACCTTCCCGAAGATCATCTCGGTGGACGACCACACCGTCGAGCCCGCGACCGTCTGGCGGGACCGGCTCCCGTCGAAGTACGCCGACACCGCGCCGCGCGTCGTGCGCGCGCCCTGCACGGAAATGAGCTTCCTGGGCGGCCGGTTCGCCCCCAAGATGGGGGCGCCGGGCGACGAGGGGCCGCTCGCCGACTGGTGGGTCTACGAGGGCCTGCGCCGCCCGCTCACCCGGCTGGACACCGCCGTCGGCTACTCGCGCGACGAGATCAGGCTCGAGGCGATCACCTACGAGCAGATGCGGCCCGGCTCGTACTCCGTACCCGAGCGGCTGGCCGACATGGACGTCAACCATGTGCAGTCCGCGCTCTGCTTCCCCACCTTCCCGCGCTTTTGCGGCCAGACCTTCACCGAGGCCAAGGACCGCGACCTCGCGCTGCTGTGCGTGCGCGCCTACAACGACTGGATGGTCGAGGACTGGTGCGGCCCGCAGGCGCGGGGGCGGCTGATACCGCTGACCCTGATCCCGCTGTGGGACGCCGAACTCGCCGCCCAGGAGGTGCGCAGGAACGCCGCCCGCGGGGTGCGGGCGGTCTGCTTCAGCGAGATACCGCCGCACCTCGGACTGCCGTCGGTGCACTCCGGCTCCTGGGACCCGTTCTTCCGCGCCTGCGACGAGACCGGCACCGTCATCGCCATGCACATCGGCTCCTCCAGCCGGATGCCGTCCACCTCGGCGGACGCGCCGCCCGCCGTCGGGTCCACCATCACCTTCGCCAACTGCTGCTACTCGATGGTCGACTGGCTGATGTCCGGTGCCCTCGAACGCTTCACCGACCTCAAGATCATGTACGCCGAGGGCCAGATCGGCTGGATCCCGTACATCCTGGAGCGCGCCGACGTGGTGTGGGAGGAGAACCGCGGCTGGGGCGGCGTCGCCGAGAAGGTGCTGCGGCCGCCCTCCGAGGTCTTCGCCGAGCACATCTACGGCTGCTTCTTCGACGACGCCTTCGGCCTGCGCAACCTGGACGCGATCGGCGTCGGCAACGTCCTGTACGAGACCGACTACCCGCACTCCGACTCCACCTGGCCCAAGTCCCGCGAGGTCGGCGAGGCCCAGATGGGGCACCTCGCCCAGGACGTCGTCGAGCGGATCGTCCGCGGCAACGCGATCGAACTGCTCGGCCTCACCCCGGACGGCCTGTGGCCGGGCCCGGGAGCGTGACGCGGATGGCGACCATGCGCCGCGTCCTCCCCGAGGGGCGGCTCTCCTACGGCATGCAGCTCCCCGTCCAGTCGCAGAGCACGATGTACGCCGAGGGCTGGGAGGCGGGTGCGGGACCGGCGGAACTGGCCGAGATCGCCCGCACCGCCGACCGGCTCGGCTTCGCCTACGTGGCGGTCTGCGACCACGTCGCCATCCCGCGCAGGCTCGCCGGCGCGATGTCGACCACCTGGTACGACCCGGTGGCCACCCTCGGCTTCCTGGCCGGAGTCACCACCCGGGTCCGGCTGCTCAGCCATGTCGCCGTCGTCGGACTGCGGCACCCGCTGGTCACCGCCAAGCAGTACGCCACCCTGGACGCGCTCAGCGGCGGCCGCCTCGTGCTGGGCGTGGGCGCCGGGCACGTGGCCGAGGAGTTCGAGGCGGTCGGCGCGGACTTCGCCGGGCGCGGTGCGGTGCTCGACGAGACGATCGACGCGCTCAAGGCCGCGCTCGGCCCCGAGGAGTTCCCCGAACACCACGGCGAGCGCTACGACTTCGCCGGGCTCGGCCAGCGGCCCCGGCCGGTGCAGCGCCCCCGGCCGCCGCTGTGGGTGGGCGGTTCGTCGCCCGCGGCGGTGCGGCGGGCGGCGGTACGGGGCGACGGCTGGCTGCCGCAGGGCGATCCGCGTGAGCGGCTGCCCGCACAGATCGCCCGGCTCCGACGGCTGCGGGAGGAGGTGGGCGTCACCGACCCGATCGAGATCGGCGCGATCGCCGAACCCCTTTACGTCGGCGAGCCGTCCTGGCACGTGGGCCGCCGCACCCTGCACGGCAAGCCGGACGCCCTCGCGGAGAGCCTGCGCGCCTACCGGGCGATGGGCGTCGACCAGATCCAGGTGCGCTTCCGCAGCAGGGAGGCGGCCGAACTCACCGACCAGATGACGGCGTTCGCCACGGACGTCGCCCCGCTCCTCGACCAGTAGACCGGCAATCGTCTGCGCCGCGCAGCGGACCGGGGCGCAGCGACTTCCCGCGCCCCGCGCCCCCGCGCGCCGCGCAACGGACAACCCCCACACCCCGACTTCACGGGAGGCCCGGATGGGCAAGCTCGACGGCCGTACCGTCCTCATCACCGGCGCCGCCCGCGGCCAGGGCGAGCAGGAGGCCAGGCTGTTCGCGGCCGAGGGCGCCCGCGTGCTGCTGGCCGACGTCCTGGACGACCAGGGGCAGGCGCTCGCCAAGGAGATCGGCGACGCGGCCCGCTACCTGCGGCTGGACGTCGGCCGCGAGGACGACTGGGCGGCGGCCACCGCATACGCGCAGGAGCAGTTCGGCGGTCTCGACGGCCTGGTGAACAACGCGGGCATCCTGCGGTTCAACGAACTGGCGAGCACCCCGCTGGAGGAGTACCTCCAGGTCGTGCGGGTGAACCAGGTCGGTGCCTTCCTCGGCATGCGGGCCTGCGTGCCCGCGCTGACCGCCGCGGGCGGCGGCACCATCGTCAACACCGCCTCGTACACGGCGCTCACCGGTATGGCGCTGCTGACCTCGTACGCGGCCACCAAGGCGGCGATCGTGGCCATGACGCGGGTGGCCGCCCTGGAGCTGGCACCCCACGGCATCCGGGTCAACGCGATGTGCCCCGGCGCGGTGGACACCCCGATGGCCAACCCCGCGGTGCTCGACCCGGCCGCCGACCAGGAGGCGATGGCCGCCGCCACCGCCCGCTTCTACCGCAAGCTGGTGCCGCTGGGCCGGATGGGCCGCGCGGAGGAGATCGCCAAGCTCGCCCTCTTCCTGACCAGCGAGGACTCCTCGTACGTCACCGGGCAGCCGTTCGTCATCGACGGCGGCTGGCTGGCCGGGGTGGCCCTCTGACCCTCATCTGACGATCCGTCAGGTAGTGCCCGCGCAAGCCTTGACGCTCCACGACCGCGGTGGAAGAGTCGGATCAGATCTGACGGAGTGTCAGAAACCGGAGGATGGTGACCCCTTGGAATTCGGGCTCTTTGTACAGGGATACGTGCCCGCCGCGCGGGCCAAGGTCGACCCCGAGGCCGAGCACCACGCGCTGATCGAGGAGACCGAGTACGTCATCCAGGCGGACAAGTCCGGCTTCAAGTACGCCTGGGCCTCCGAGCACCACTTCCTGGAGGAGTACTCGCACCTGTCGGCCAACGACGTCTATCTCGGCTACCTCGCCCACGCCACCGAGCGCATCCACCTCGGCTCCGGCATCTTCAACCCGCTGGCGCCCGTCAACCACCCGGTCAAGGTGGCGGAGAAGGTCGCCATGCTCGACCACCTCTCCGAGGGGCGCTTCGAGTTCGGCTCGGGACGCGGCGCGGGCAGCCACGAGATCCTCGGGTTCATGCCGGGCATCACCGACATGAACCACACGAAGGAGATCTGGGAGGAGACGATCGCCGAGTTCCCCAAGATGTGGCTCCAGGACGAGTACCAGGGCTTCGAGGGCAAGCACTGGTCGCTGCCGCCGCGCAAGATCCTCCCGAAGCCGTACGGCCGCTCGCACCCGGCGATGTGGTACGCCGCCGGGTCGCCGCCGTCGTACGCGATGGCCGCGAAGAAGGGCCTGGGTGTCCTCGGCTTCAGCGTGCAGAAGGTCTCCGACATGGAGTGGGTCGTCGAGTCGTACAAGACGGCCATCGGGCAGGCCGAGCCGGTCGGCGGCTTCGTCAACGACAACGTCATGGTCACCTCCACCGCCATCTGCGCGGAGACCACGCAGGAGGCCCGGCGGATCGCGGCCAACGGCGGCCTCAACTACCTCCAGTCGCTGCTCTTCCGCTACCACGACACCTTCCCGCGGCCCGACGGCATCCCGGTCTGGCCCGAACTGCTGCCGGAGTACACCGAGGAGCTGATCGAGCTGCTCATCGCCGAGGAGCTGATGATCTGCGGCAACCCCGACGAGGTGCTCGCGCAGTGCAAGCGCTGGGAGCAGGCGGGCGCCGACCAGCTCTCCTTCGGGCTGCCGATCGGGATCAGCTACGAGGACACCATGAACACCATCCGGCTGATCGGTGAGCACGTGATCCCGGTGATCGACACCGATCCGGTGCACCGCACGACCAGGTTCCGGCAGGCCGCCGCGTAGGCGGTCCCGCCGAACGGGGGGCGGCGTCGGTCCCGGACCGCCGTCCCCGAGTTGCGGTCCGGACCCGGGTGGCAGCGGCCTGACGGCCGGGCCCGGACCGCGTCGAGAGGAGGAGCGGGTCCATGTTCGACCATGTCATCAAGGGCGCCACCGTGGTGGACGGCACGGGCGCGCCCTCCCGTACCGCCGATGTCGCGCTGCGCGCCGGGCTGATCGCGGCCGTCGCCGACCCCGGCACCCTGGGCGAGGGCGGCCGCTCCGAGGAGGACGCCACCGGCCTCGTCCTCACCCCCGGCTTCGTCGACCCGCACACCCACTACGACGCCCAGCTCTTCTGGGACCCCTTCGCCACCCCGTCGATGAGCCACGGCGTGACCACCGTCGTGGGCGGCAACTGCGGGTTCACGCTCGCCCCGCTGCACCCCGGCCGCCCCGAGGACGCCGACTACACGCGCCGGATGATGTCCAAGGTCGAGGGCATGTCCCTCAAGGCCCTCGAGGAGGGCGTCGACTGGAGCTGGTCGAGCTTCGGCGACTACCTGGACGCCCTGGAGGGGCGGATCGCGGTCAACGCCGGGTTCATGGTGGGGCACTGCGCGCTGCGCCGCCATGTGATGGGCGCCGACGCGGTCGGCGGCCGGCCGACCCGCGCCCAACTGGACGCGATGCTGCGGCTGTTCCACGAGTCCATGGAGGCGGGCGGCTGGGGCCTGTCCACCACCCAGTCCAGCACCCACTCCGACGGCGAAGGGCAGCCCGTCGCCTCCCGGCACGCGCTGCCCGACGAACTCCTCGCCCTGTCACGGGCGGTCGGCGAACACGAGGGCACCCAGATCGAGGCGATCGTGGCGGGCTGCCTCGACCAGTTCGCGGACGCCGAGATCGACCTCCTGGTCGACATGAGCGCGGCCGCCGGCCGCCCGCTGAACTGGAACGTCCTCACCATCGACGCCGCCGTCCCCGAACGGGTGCCGCGGCAGCTCCTCGCCTCCGAGCGGGCCCGCAAGGCGGGCGGCCGGATCGTGGCGCTCACCATGCCGATCCTCACCCCCATGAACATGTCGCTGGGCACCTTCTGCGCCCTCAACCTCATCCCCGGCTGGGGCGAGATCCTCGCCCTGCCGATCCCGCAGCGGATCGCCCGGCTGCGCGACCCCGCCGTACGCGCCGAGATGCTGCGCCGCGCCACCAGCCCCGAGGCCGGGGTCTTCCGCCGCCTCGCCAACTTCGGCCGCTACGTCATCGGTGACACCTACAGCGACGCCAACGCCGGGGTGTCCGGCCGGGTCGTCCGCGACATCGCCGCCGAGCGCGGGCAGGAGCCGTTCGAGACGCTCGTGGAGATCTGCGCAAACGACGGGATGCGTACGGTGCTGTGGCCGATGCCCACCGACAACGACCCCGGCTCCTGGGAGCTGCGCCGCCGGACCTGGGACCACGAGGACGTCATGCTCGGCGGCTCCGACGCGGGCGCCCACCTCGACCGGATGTGCGGCGCCCCGTACACCACCCGCTTCCTGGGCGACTGCCTGCGCGGCCGCCGGCTGCTCCCGCTGGAGCGCGCCGTCCGGATGCTCACCGCCGACCCCGCCCGGCTGTTCGGCCTGCGCGGCCGCGGGGTGATCGCCCCCGGCAACGCCGCCGACCTCGTCCTCTTCGACCCCGACCGGATCGACGCGGGCACCGCCACCCTCGTCCACGACCTGCCCGGCGACAGCCCGCGCCTCGACTCCCGCGCCACCGGCATCACCAGCGTGCGGGTCAACGGCGTCGAGACCGTCCGCGACGACGCCGTGACCGGCGCGATCCCCGGCACGGTCCTCAGGTCCGGCCGGGACACCGCGACGGTACGCACCGGTTGAGCCGCGCCGCAGGGGCTCACGTGACCCGCGCGGAAACTCACTCGGAGCGCGGGCCCGCGCTCCCTACACTCGACCGGTGGACAACATACGGTGCACGCACTGCGACGCGGCCGACCTGGAACCGGGGTTCATCGAGGACTCCGGCGAGGGCTCCCGCGGCTACGCCCGCTGGATCGCGGGCCCGCTCGAACGCGGTATCTTCGGCGGCGCCAAGAGGATGGGCCGCCAGCGCTGGCAGATCGAGGCGTTCCACTGCCGCACCTGCGGCCACCTCGAACTCTTCACCTGGAAGCCGGTCTGAGCCGGCGTCCCCGGGCGCGTACGGATACGGGCCGGGCCCGGCCTTGTGCGAGGCCGGGCCCGGTGGACCGGGTGGATACGGGGGACGTGCTACGGGGTCAACGGCGGCCCAGCCAGATCGGGTTGGTGAGTGCGGCGACCGGACCCTGCAGACCCGAGGGGTCGTTGGCGGGGGCCACCCGGCGCACCTCGGCGCGGACGTAGGCGGAGTAGGACGCGGTAGTCGTCCACTCGACCACACCCGAAGCGGACAGCGGCGCCGTGAACAGCGGGCCCTCGTCGGTGATGAGCCGGACCAGCGCGCTGCCCGCCGGGAGACCGCCGACCTCCAGCCGTACGGTGACATCCGCCTCGGGGGCGACCGGCAGCCGCTCGCCGATGCCCGCGTGCTCGCCGTGCGGCCCGGAGGCGGTCATCGAGAGCTGGATGTCGGCGGACTCGGCGATCCAGGAACGTCCGGCGCGGATGCCCGCCAGCAGGGAGGCGCGGTCCAGGCCGTCCGCGAGGACGACCGTCTGCGGCAGACCGACCACATTGGGGTCGCGGTGCGCGTCGGAGTTGCCCATCGCGGGAATCCAGTGCCCGTCGCCACGCGCGGCGCCGGTCAGCAGGTTGTCCCAGGTCAGCAGGGACGCCTCGTCGTCCAGCGTCCAGGTGCCGTTCCACACCTCGATCGCGTCGACGTCGTCGTAGCCGAACTTCCACTGACTGGCCAGGCTCATCCCGTACGGGTGCGCGGGCACCACGATGCCGTTCGCCCGCCGGATCTGCCGGGTGAAGCGCTCGAAGGCGTCGTCGCGGGAGCGGTAGCGCCAGTCCACCCAGGTGCCCGGGTCGGTGCCGATCGCCAGGAAGTGGCCGTTGCGGGTGGTGACCTCCTCGCCGGTCAGGACCAGCAGGTCGTCCCCGGCGAGCGGGCCCAGATAGCCGTGCGCGGAACTGGTGTTGTGGTCACTGGAGTTGATGAAGTCCAGCTTCGCCGCACGCGCCAGCGCCACCAGCTGCTCCAGGGTGCGCGCCCCGTCCGAGTGCACGGTGTGCAGATGGCAGTCGCCGCGGTACCAGTCGCGGCCCCGCCCCTTCGCGCTCTCCGGCGGATACGACGGCCGCAGCGTCGGGCCGCGGTCGCCGAAGCTCAGCGTGACGGTGACCGTGTAGTCCAGCCCCTGCGGCGCGACCGTGTACGGCCCCAGGATCACATGCCAGGTGCCCGCCTCGACGGGCCCGGCCAGATACCCCGGCGTCGCCTCCTGCGCGCTGATCGCGAACTCGGTGCGCGCACCGCCCGACCAGCCGCGGAACCCGCGCCCGCCCAGGTCGACGCCGTGCTGGTCGAAGATTCCGATGTCACACGCGTTGCCCACGGTCCCGGCGGGCACGGACGGCCGGTCGTAGCTGTACGACACGGCGATCCGCCGCACCCCGCGCGGCACCTCGACCGGCAGGTAGACGAAGTCGGCCGCCCCGTTGGGCAGGTGGCCGCTGACGGTCCGGGTCCGGTCGCCACCGCTGGTGGTTCCGGCGTCGTCTGCTTCGGCGAAGTTCACAGATCCCAGCGTAAGGACGCTGGTGGCCCCCGCGAGAGCGGAGAGCTTCAGTACGTCGCGTCGGTCCATCCCCCCACGGTCGCCCTCCCGGGCGACGGGGAAGTGACCCCGACGCGTCTTCGTACGGTGGATCGGGTGTACGGGCGCGCGGGATGCGACAGGATCGGTGTGCCAGTCGCTGACTGCCCATCAGGAGTGCCCAGCAGGGGCCGAGACCGGAGGTGCCGGGTGCGGATCGCCGTCACGATCTTCCTCACCGATCAGACGATCGAGCCGGTCCGGCTCGCGCAGGAGCTGGAGCAGCGCGGGTTCGCCGGGCTGTATCTGCCGGAGCACACGCACATCCCGGTGTCGCGGGCGACGCCGTACCCGGCGGGGGAGCCGCTGCCGCCGGAGTACGGCAGGACGCTGGACCCCTTCGTGGCGCTGTCGGCGGCCGCGGCCGTCACCAGGCGGCTGGAGCTGGGTACGGCGATCACGCTGGTCGCCCAGCACGACCCGATCTGTCTCGCCAAGCAGATCGCCACGCTCGACCACCTCTCCCGCGGGCGCTTCACCCTGGGTGTCGGATTCGGCTGGAACGTGGAGGAGGCGGCCGACCACGGGGTGGACTGGCCGCGGCGGCGGGACCTGGTGCGGGAGCGGATGGGGCTGATGCGCGCGCTGTGGGCGGCGGAACCCGTCGCCTATGCGGGGGAATACGCGTCGGTGCAGGCCAGCCACGCGTACCCGAAGCCCGCGGGCGGCAAGGTCCGCATCCTGGTGGGCGGCGCCGACGGCCCGAAACTCCTCGGCCAGGTGACGGACTACGCGGACGGCTGGATGCCGATCGGCGGCCGCGGCCTGGCCGAGGCGGTGCCGCGGCTGCGCGCGGCGTGGGAGAAGGCGGGCCGCGGCCCCGAGGGGCCGGTGGTGGTGCCGACCGCGGTGCGGCCGACCCCGGGCAAGCTGGCGCACTACCGCGATCTCGGCATCGACGAGGTGATCGCGCAACTGCCGCCGGGCGACGAGGGAGAGGTGCTGCGCGCCCTGGACGACTACGCGCAGTATTTGTAGCGCGCCTATTCCTGGGGAGGCCGGGAAACCGCGTGATATTGCCGACAAGGGATCGGGCCGGATGCCGACCTGCGGGCACTCCCATTGTCGGCGGGGGCACCTATCCTCGGGGAATGACCTTGTCACCGCCCACCGCCAATGCCATGCGCCGCGCCCTGCACCGCGTCGACGCGGGCGTCGCCCTGGACACCGCCGAGGCCGCCGTGCTGCTCCAGGCGCGCGGCGACGACCTGGCCCGGCTCGCGGGCAGCGCCGCCCGGGTGCGGGACGCGGGGCTGGAAGCGGCGGGCCGGCCCGGGGTCATCACGTATTCGCGGAAGGTCTTCATTCCGCTCACCCGGCTGTGCCGTGACAAGTGCCATTACTGCACATTCGTGACGGTGCCCGGCAAGCTGCGCCGGGAAGGCCAGGGCATTTTCCTCTCGCCCGACGAGGTGCTGGACATCGCCCGGCGCGGTGCGGAAATGGGCTGCAAGGAAGCGCTGTTCACCCTCGGCGACCGCCCCGAGGACCGCTGGCCCGAGGCCCGAGAGTGGCTCGACGCGCACGGATACGACGACACGCTCGCCTATGTGCGCGCCATGTCGATCCGGGTGCTGGAGGAGACCGGCCTGCTGCCGCACCTCAACCCGGGCGTGCTCAGCTGGACCGACCTGCAGCGGCTCAAGCCCGTGGCGCCGTCCATGGGCATGATGCTGGAGACCACCGCGACCCGGCTGTGGTCGGAGCCCGGCGCCCCGCACTACGGCTCACCCGACAAGGAGCCCGCGGTCCGGCTGCGTGTCCTGGAGGACGCGGGCCGCTCCAACGTGCCGTTCACCACCGGCATCCTCATCGGGATCGGGGAGACGTACGAGGAGCGCGCCGAGTCGCTGTTCGCGATCCGCCGGACGGCCCGCCGCTACCACGGCGTCCAGGAAGTCATCATCCAGAACTTCCGCGCCAAACCGGACACCGCGATGCGCGGCATGCCCGACGCCGAGCTGGAGGAGCTGGCCGCGGCCATCGCCGTGGCCCGGATCGTGCTGGGCCCGGCCGCCCGCATCCAGGCGCCGCCGAACCTGGTCGACGGCGAGTACGCCCGCTTCATCGAGGCGGGCATCGACGACTGGGGCGGCGTGTCGCCGCTCACCCCCGACCACGTCAACCCCGAGCGCCCCTGGCCGCAGATCGACGAGCTGGCGGACCGTACCGCGCGGGCGGGCTTCACCCTTCGGGAACGCCTCACCATCTACCCGGAGTTCATCCAGCGCGGCGAGCCCTGGCTGGACCCGCGCCTGGTGCCGCACGTCCGGGCGCTGGCCGACCCCGACACCGGCCTCGCCGTGGAGGACGCGCCGGTCACCGGCCGCCCCTGGCAGGAGCCGGAGGAGGGCTTCTCCGCCGCGTCCCCCGGCACCGGCCGCACCGACCTGCACCGCACCATCGACACCGAGGGCCGCACCGCCGACCGGCGCGACGACTTCGACGAGGTGTACGGCGACTGGGAGGCGCTGCGGGAGCAGGCCGCGCCCGGCATGGTCCCCGACCGGGTGGACGCCGACGTGATGGCCGCGCTCAAGGTCGCCGCCGACGACCCGACCCGGCTGACCGACGCCGAGGCGCTGGCCCTGCTGCACGCCGACGGCCCGGCGCTGGACGCGCTGTGCCGGATCGCCGACGACCTGCGCCGGGCGACGGTCGGCGACGAGGTGACGTACATCGTCACCCGCAACATCAACTTCACCAACGTCTGCTACACCGGCTGCCGCTTCTGCGCCTTCGCGCAGCGCCGCACCGACGCCGACGCGTACACGCTCTCCCTCGACCAGGTCGCCGACCGGGCCGAGCAGGCGTGGGAGGTCGGCGCCACCGAGGTCTGCATGCAGGGCGGTATCCACCCCGATCTGCCCGGCACCGCGTACTTCGACATCGCGAAGGCGGTCAAGGCGCGGGTGCCGGGAATGCACATGCACGCCTTCTCGCCGATGGAGGTGGTCAACGGCGCGACGCGCACGGGCATGTCGGTGCGCGACTGGCTGGCCGCCGCCAAGGAGGCGGGCCTGGACTCCATCCCCGGCACCGCAGCCGAGATCCTCGACGACGAGGTGCGCTGGGTCCTCACCAAGGGCAAGCTGCCCACCGCCACCTGGATCGAGGTCGTCAAGGCCGCGCACTCCCTGGGCATCCGCTCCTCGTCCACGATGATGTACGGCCATGTGGACCAGCCCCACCACTGGCTCGGCCATCTGCGGCTGCTGGCCCGGATCCAGCAGGAGACGGGCGGCTTCACCGAGTTCGTGACGCTGCCCTTCATCCACACCAACGCGCCGGTCTACCTGGCGGGCATCGCCCGCCCCGGGCCCACCGTCCGCGACAACCGCGCGGTCACCGCGATGGCCCGGCTGCTGCTGCACCCGCACATCACCAACATCCAGACGAGCTGGGTGAAGCTGGGGGCCGACGGCGCCGCGGAGATGCTGCGCTCGGGCGCCAACGACCTCGGCGGCACCCTGATGGAGGAGACCATCTCGCGTATGGCGGGCTCCAGTTACGGCTCGTACCGCTCCATCCGCGACCTGGTCGCGATCGCCGAGGCCGCGGGCCGCCCCTCCCGGCAGCGCACCACGCTCTACGGCGAGGTGCCCGCCGAGCGGATCGCGGCCGGTCTCGCCTCGGACGGCCATCTGCCGGAGCTGCTGCCCGTACTGGACTGACCCGTACTCGTCTGAGCCGTACTGGACTGACCAGTCATCAGCCGACCCGTCGTCAGCCGACCCGTGCTCGGCTGACACCCGGCTGACGCCCACCCGCCGCGGCGGTGAATTCTCCGCACCGTCAGGAGCGGGTGCGCGCACGTCACTTGGCGCGCGCCCGCTGAGGTGGTGAAGTCCGTTGTGACGGTGGTGAGTCACGGCGGCCAGTGGGGGAGATGTGACGCGGAGCGGCGAAGGTCGGGTGGAGGCCGGGACCCGGGCCCGGGTACGAACGGCGGCCGTGGCCGCGGGGTTACTGGGCGCCCTGGTGGGCGGCCTCGCGGCGGCGCCCGGCGCCGCGGCGGACGACGGCATCCCGTACGACCACGTGGAGCGGATCGCGCACGGCGTCGAGTACGGCGAGTTCTCGGTGACCGCGTCCGCGGGGACCGTACGCGGCCATGTGCTGGCCGTGGACCTGCGGGACCCGCGGGTACGGCTCGACCTGCTGACGCCCGGGGCGGTGGCCGCCCGGGAGGCGGTCTCCGGGCTCGTCACCGACCGGCACGCGGTCGGCGGCGTCAACGGCGACTTCTTCGACATCACCGAGGACCAGCATCCCGGCGTCCCGCCGACCGGCTCGGCCGACGGCCCCGAGATCGCCTCCGGCAGAGCGCTGAAGGCGGCGGTGCCGAACGCCCAGCGGTTCGGGCCCGCGATGCCGCCCGGGGTGACCACCGAGGACGTGCTCGGCCTCGGCGTGGACCACCGGGCCCGGCTGGACCGGCTCGCCCTGCGCGGCGCGCTCACCACCGCCGCCGGCAGTGACGACCTCGGCGGGTTCAACCAGTACGCGCTGCCGGTCGGCGGCATCGGCGCGTACACCGCGGCCTGGGGGACGGTCTCGCGGCAGCGCGCGGTCTGCGGCTCCGACACCTCGCGCGGTGCGGGGTGCAGCGCCGACACCTACGAGGTGGCCGTGCGCCACGGCCGGGTCGTCTCGGTCGCGCCCACCCCCGGCACGGGCCCGATCCCCGCGGGCACCACGGTGCTGCTCGGCCGGGACGCGGGCGCCGACACCCTGCGCGGCCTCGCCGTCGGCGACCGCGCCCAGGTCCGCGAGCGGCTCGCGCCCACCCTCTCCCCGATCCCGTACGTCTTCGCCGTCGGCGGCTTCCCCGTCCTGCGCGACGGCGAGCCGCTGGCCGGGCTCGACACGAAGACCGCGGCGACCCGTACCGCCGCGGGCTTCGGCGACCACGGCCGCACCTTCTACCTCCTCGCCCTGGACGGCTCCGCCGAGTCCCACGCCGGCCTCACCATCGCCGAACTCGCCGACGTCATGCACCGCCTGGGCGCCGACTCCGCCGTCAACCTCGACGGCGGCGGCTCCACCACGATGGTCACCCGCACCCCGGACGCCCCCACCGCCACGGTCCGCAACCACCCCACGGGCGGGGCGGAACGGCCGGTCCCCAACGCGATCGGGGTCTTCGCGGGGGTGTGAGGAGCGCGGCGGACGCTCCTTGTGTGCCTTTTGTGTGCGCCGGGAGAATCGGGTGCGGACGGCCTGTTCGCGGCCAATCGGGACAAGCTTCTTCTGAGGCCACGGCGGCCTTCCGCTCTGCGGGAGGTCGGCTATCGTGCTGGCCCGGAACGGTTTGAAAAGCCGGTGATCCAGTTCGGGGGCTGATCGGAGGGGACCGCTTTGACCGCTGTCTGGGGACGGGCGCAACAGCAGGACTTCCGCAGCCGCGTCCGGGGCTGTCTGCTCGGCGGTGCGATCGGCGACGCCCTCGGCGCGGGGGTGGAGTTCGAGTCGCTGCAGGCGATCCAGCAGAACCACGGCGCCGACGGGGTCACCGACTACGTGACGGCGTACGGCAGGCGCGGCGCGGTCACCGACGACACACAGATGACGCTGTTCACCGTGGAGGGCCTGATCCGCGCCCAGGTGCGCCGGGACACCGGCGCGTGGCACCCGCCCACCGACATCCACCGGGCGTACCGCCGCTGGTCGGTGACGCAGAGCGAGTGGGGCCCCGACGAGCGCCGCAAGGACACCGGCTGGCTGGCCCGCGAGGAGTGGCTCTACGCGCGGCGAGCGCCCGGCAACGCCTGCCTCAGCGGGCTGTCGGACGACCGGATGGGCACCCTGGAGGAGCCGAAGAACCCCGGCTCCAAGGGGTGCGGCACGGTGATGCGCTCGGCGCCGTTCGGGCTGCTGGTCGGCTGGGAGCCGCAACTCGTCTTCCAGCTCGCGGTGGAGTGCGCCGCGCAGACCCACGGCCACCCCACCGGCCAGCTCGCCGCCGGCGCCTTCGCCGTCATCGTGCACGGCCTGGCGCGCGGCGAGGCGCTCGACGGCTCCGTCCAGCACGCGCTGGCCCTGCTCGGCGCCCGGCCCGGCCACCAGGAGACCACCGACGCCCTGCAGAGCGCGCTGGGCGCCGTACGGCAGGGCATGCCGTCACCGCAGCGCGTCGAGGCGCTGGGGGAGGGCTGGACGGCCGAGGAGGCGCTGGCGATCGGGGTCTACTGCGCCCTGGTCGCGGAGGACGTCCGCCACGGCCTGCTGCTCGCCGTCAACCACTCCGGTGACAGCGACTCCACCGGTTCCATCTGCGGCAACCTCCTCGGTGTCCAGCACGGCGAGACGGCGCTGCCGCCGGCCTGGATCGCCGAACTCGAGGGGCGCAGCACCATCCTCCAGCTCGCCGACGACTTCGCCATGGAGATGACGCAGGCTCCCGCCCTCCACGGCCCCTCCGGCGCCAGCCCCGCCTGGCTCGACCGCTACCCCGCCGCCTAGCCCGGTGTATCCGGTCCACCCGACCCCCGGCCGGTTCTTCGGCTGCCCCGCCGTCGTGGTTGCTCGCGCAGTTCCCCGCGCCCCTTCGGGGCACGATCCCCTTCGCCGGGGTCAGCCGGTCTTTAGGGGCGCGGGGAACTGCGCGACAAGCCCCCACCGGCGGGCGGTCCGGGAGCGGCATGAGCCACCCCGGACCGTCCGTCGTGACGGTTACTCCACGGCGGAAGCCGTGGGCGCGGACTCGGCCGCGGGCTCGGGGATGAGGGCCTCGGCGCCGGCCGAACCGTCGTCGTCGGAGTTGATCTTCGCGAGCAGAGCGTCCCGCTCAGGCGTGTCCTCCGGCTTGATCCAGCCGATGACGATGTAGAGGACGAGGGAGACGGCGAGCGGGACGGAGATCTGGTACTGGAGTTTGACGCCACCGGAGATGGCGTCGTTGATGGGGTAGTTGAGCAGGTAGAAGGCGAAGAGGCCGAGCGCCCAGCTCGTGAGGGCCGCGGTGGGCCCGGACTTACGGAACCGCGGCAGCAGACCGAGCATGAAGGGGATCGCGATCGGCCCCATGAGCCCGGCGACCCACTTGATCACGACGGTGATGATGTCCTTGAAGGTGGGCGAGTTGACCTGGGTCGCGACGGCCATGGACAGGCCGAGGAAGGTGAGCGTGGTCAGCCGGGCCGCGATCAGCCCGACCCGCGCGGTCCACTCGCGCGCCGTCCTGGAGAAGGCGGGCGCGATGTCCCGGGTGACGACGGCGGCGATCGCGTTGGCGTCCGAGGAGCACATGGCCATGGTGTGCGAGAAGAAGCCGACCACGACCAGCCCCAACAGGCCGTGCGGCAGCAGCTGTTCGACCATCAGACCGTACGAGTCCGACCCGTCGGGCTTCTTGGCGTGCACCAGGAGTGGCGAGACCCACATCGGGAAGAACAGCACCGCGGGCCAGACCAGCCACAGCACGGCGGACAGCCGGGCCGAGCGGGTGGCCTCACGGGCGTTGCGGGTGGCCATGTAGCGCTGGGCCTGGTTCCACATGCCGCCGTTGTACTCGAAGGTCTTGATGAAGAGGTACGCCAGCAGGAAGACGGTGGTGTACGGACCGGCCACCGGGTCGGTGTGGTGCTTGAGGGCGGGCTCGTCCCACACGTTCCACAGGGTGCTGACCCCGTCGAGCTTGTTCAGGGTGGCGATCAGCATCGCCAGACCGGCGATCAACTGGATGACGAACTGGCCCAGTTCGGTGAGGGCGTCCGCCCACAGGCCGCCGACCGTGCAGTACACGGCGGTGATCGCACCGGTGATGATGATGCCCTGGGTGATGGTGACCCCGGTGAACACCGACAACAAGGTGGCGATGGCCGCCCACTTGGCGCCCACGTCCACGATCTTCAGCAGCACGCCCGACCAGGCGAGCGCCTGCTGCGTCGGCAGGTTGTAGCGGTTCTTGAGGTATTCCAGCGGCGAGGCGACATGCAGCCGGGAGCGCAGCCGGTTCAGCCGGGGCGCGAACAGCTTGGCGCCGATGCCGATACCGATCGCGATCGGCAGCGACCAGGTGACGTACGAGGTGACGCCGTAGGTGTAGGCGATGCCCGCGTACCCGGTGAACATCACCGCGCTGTAGCCCGACATGTGGTGCGAGATACCGGACAGCCACCAGGGCATCTTGCCGCCGGCGGTGAAGTAGTCGCCGACGTCGTCGACGCGCTTGTGGGACCAGAGGCCGATCGCGAGCATCACGCCGAAGTACGCGATGAGTACGACCCAGTCGAGACTGTTCATGTCCCCTCCAAGGGGGTCCGCCTTGTGAACGTGAGCGCACTTCGCTGTGACGCTCGCAGGGGCGGGTGGTCCCGTACGGGAGTGGGGACTTCGGGGATTGAACCCCTGTCTCGGGGGGTCGGTCAAGAGCCCACGCGTTCAAGAGTCTGAACCGCAATCAGAAAGCCGAACGATTTTACTGTCTCTTTACTCGTTTTGGCATTGTCGTGACCGTCCTGGCGAACCCACCATGAGCAGGCACTTCGCTGGACGTCCGCACGACGCCGTCGCCCGGGAAACGGGATCCCGCGCGGCAGGAGAGGAGGGGCCGATCGACGACCGCTACCGCATCAGTTCACCGGCGTTTACCAGCAGGGACTGCCCGGTGATCGCCCGCGCCCGGTCGGAGGCCAGGAACACCGCGGCCTCCGCCACATCACCGTCCGTCGCCAGCTCGGGCAGCGCCATCCGCCGCGCGAGCCGCTCCAGCACCCGCTCCTCGGGTACGCCCTCGGTCTGCGCGGTGAAGGCCACGAACGCCTGCACCGGCGGGCCCCACATCCAGCCGGGCAGCACCGTGTTGACCCTGATCCGGTACGGGCCCAACTCCCGGGCGAGCGAGTACATCGCCGAGGTGAGCGCCCCCTTGGACGCCGCGTACGCCGCCTGCCGCACCTCGCTGGGCGCCGCGACCGCCGACTGCGTACCGATGAACACCACGGACCCGCCACGCTCCTTGAGGGCGGGCAGGCACGCCTTGGCCATTCGCAGCGAGCCCAGCAGGTTCACGTCCAGCACCGACTGCCAGGTGGCGAAGTCGGCGTCCTCCAGGCCCCCGAAGTGGCTGTCGAACGCGGCCACCTGCACCACCGCGTCGATCGCGCCGAACCGGTCGAGGGCGAGCGCGGCCAGCGCCTCGCACTGCCCGCCGTCGGCGATGTCCGTGGGCAGCCAGGCGGTCGACCCGCCGTCCGGATCGACCTCGGCGGCCACCTTCGCCAGCCGGTCCGCGGTCCTGGCGCCCAGCACCGCGTTCCCGCCGTCGCGTACGACGGCGGCCGCCACCCGCTGCCCGAGCCCGGCGCCGACACCGGTCACCACCACGGTCTTCCCGCTGAGCAGCATGACGCGCCTCCAGGGCCTTTTCTGACGGGCCGTCAGAATAGGGCGACGGTCCCACGGAAGGAAGGCCCGCGCGTCAGCCGAATCCCGCCACGTCGGCAGAACCCGTCAGGTCAGCAGAACCCGTCACATCAGCCGAACGCCCGCGCCAGCCGTACCAGCCCCTCGGCGATCTCGTCCGGGGTGTGCGTGGTGAACGACATCCGCAGCGCCGCCGGTTCGGCGTCCGCCGCGAAGAAGGGCAGGCCGGGCACGTAGGCCACGTCATGGGAGACGGCGGTACGCAGCAGGGCGGTGGCGTCGTACCCGTCGGGCAGCCGCACCCAGACGAACATGCCGCCTTCCGGCCGGTTCCAGGAGCTGCCCGTGGGAAGGGCGGCGGGCAGCCCGGCGAGCAGCGCGTCCCGGCGGTCGCGGTAGGCGGTACGGACCCGCTCCAGGTGCGCGTCCAGGTCGTTGTCGGCCAGATAGCGGGCCGCGGCGGCCTGGTCGACGGTGGACGTGTGCAGGTCGGCCGCCTGCTTGGCGATCACACAGGCCCGCAGCAGCGCGGCGGGCGCCCGCAGCCAGCCGAGCCGCATCCCCGGCGCCATGATCTTGGAGAAGCTGCCCAGCAGGATCGCCCGGTCGGCGGCCGCGTCCAGCCCCGCGATCCACGGCTGCCGCTCGCCCTCGAACCGCAGGTCCCCGTACGGGTCGTCCTCGGCTATCCACAGACCGTGCCGCGCGGCGGCCTCGGCGACCGCCCGGCGGCGCGCGAGCGGGAGCGTGCGCCCGGTGGGGTTCTGGAAGTTCGGCACAAGGTAGAGCAGTTTCGGCCGTTCCCGGCGGGCGATCTCCTCCAGTGCCTCGGGGACGACACCGTCCGCGTCCGTCGGCACCGGCACCACCCGCGCCCCGGTGAAGCCGAAGCACTGCAGCGCCGCCAGATAGGTCGGATTCTCGACCAGCACCACGTCGCCCGGCTCCAGCAGCGCGGTGGCGATCAGCGCGAGCCCCTGCTGCGAGCCGCCGGTCACCAGCAGCCCGTCCGGCTCGGTGGGCAGCCCGCGGCCGCTCAGCCGGGCCGCCACCGCCCCGCGCAGCGCCGGATCGCCCTCGGTGGTGGAGTACTGCAGCACCTTGCGCGGCTGCTCGGCCAGTACGCGGGCGTACGCCTCCCCGATCCCGGCCGCGTCGAACAGCTCGGGGGCGGGCAGTCCGCCGGCGAAGGAGATCACCTCGGGCCGCGCGGTCAGCGCCAGGATCTCCCGTACCGGCGACGCCCCGACGGAGACGGCGCGTGCGGCGAGGGCGGGGACGGCGGCTCGGGTGACGGTCATGAGCGCAGCCTACGAAAAATCGTTGGTATGTCCAGGTACTTTCCACGATCCGGTCAGCGGCCCCCGCCACCCCTTCCCGGCGGCCCTTAGCTGACGTAGCGTCAGATGATGCGCGAAGGCGACGGAGGGAGCACACCGTGAGCGAGGAGTCGGCCGTCGGCGAGGACGCGGCGGTGTACGGGCGGCTGGCCGCCGTCGGGCCGTACGGCGTCGAGGTGGGGCACGCGCTGATCACCATGGTGGAGCCGCATCCGGGGCACGAGTGGGCGTACAACCGGTGGTACGAGGACGACCACTTCATCGCCGGCGCGATGGCGATGCCCTGGTTGTACGCCGGGCGCCGCTGGGTGGCCACCAGGGACCTGCAGACGCTGCGGTACCCGGAGAAGTCCGCGGTCGCGCAGCCGGTGACAGCGGGCTGCTACCTGTCGCTGTACTGGCTCACCGCCGGACGCTACGACGCCCACATGCGGTGGACGGTGGGCATCAACCAGCGGCTCAACCGCGACGCCCGGGTCTACCGCGACCGCACCCACGTCTTCACCGCCTTCCAGGACCACGCCGCCACCGTCTACCGCGACGGCGCCGCCGGCCCGCGTGACTTCCACGCCCTCGACCACCCCTACCGCGGTCTGGTCCTGGAAGTCCTGGACGCCGAATCCCCCGCGGGCCGCGACGAATTGCTGGAATGGCTGCGCTCCCGCCATCTGCCGAAGAAGCTCGCGGGATCACCGGCCGCGATGGTGGTGATCTTCGCTCCCACCCCGCTGCCGCTGGACCGGATGTCGTATGTGAAACAGGTCGAGGGCGTCGACACCCGGCTGACCCTGCTCTGGTTCCTGCAGCGCGATCCCCGCGAGGTGTGGGAGGAGCATTTCGCCTCAAGGACGGCGGAGATTGCCGCGGGCGGTCCCGCGGCGCGCGTCGAATTGGTCGCCCCGTTCATGCCGACGATTCCCGGAACCGACACCTATGTGGACCAACTGCGCTGATCCGTACCGTCAGTGACGGCATGTCGGCCAGGTGGGCTCATGGCGGACAGCAGTGAGCCCCCTCGGCTAGGACGGCGGCCAGACGAGAGGGCTCTTCTGCGGTGGTGCGTGGTGCGTGGTGCTTGGTGCTTGGTGCAGTAGTGCTGTGGTGCGGGGAACTACGTGCGGTGCACCCCTAGTTGATGGTGAACGCGCCGCTCTCCACGCCGTCGACGAACGCCGACCACGCCTCGGGGGAAAAGGTGAGCACGGGGCCCTGCGGGTCCTTGGAGTCACGCACGACCACCGATTCGACGGCCGGTGACTTCACTTCGACACAGGCGCCATTTCCGGTGGACCGCGAGGACTTCATCCACGCGGGAGTGCTGCCCAGCTTGATTGCCATCTCTGCTCCGGTCTGTGCTGATGGCGGCGGCGAGGTACGCCATTGCCTGACGATGCGTTCGACGCTACTCGCCAGCATCACGGACCCGTGAGCGCCTTCACCCAATGGATGGCATATTCCTGGTAACTCTTCCATTGTGGGCAAGCGGAGGTGTACCGTATCGCCTTCCACTTTCCCAGGCCGCTTCAGCGCGCCCTCGGGCACCGCCAACAACCCTCAGCCCGTGTAGCGTTCGGCCGCCTCGGTGATGAACTGCCGGGTCTGCTCGGCGCTCAGCGCCTGGGCCCGCAGATGCTCGTACATGACGCTGTACGCCTGTACGTCGGTGTCCTTCTCCAGGTACAGATCGCTGTTGACGCCTTCGAGGTAGACCACGGTGGCGTCGGTCGCGTCGGTGAACTCCAGCACCGCGAACTGCCCGCTCAGCCCGGGGTGCGCGCCCGCCTCGAACGGCAGCACCTGGACGGTGACATGGGGTAGGTGGCTCAACTCCACCAGATGCGTGAGCTGTTCGCGCATGATCTGGTGGTCGCCGACCTTCCGGCACAGCGCCGCCTCGTCGATGACCGCCCACATCCGCAGCGGCCCGTCCGGGTCGGTGATCCGCTCCTGGCGGCGCATCCGGACGTTCACCCGCTTGTCGACCTGCTCGGGCGTGGCCTCCGGCAGGTTCCCCGCGATCATCGCCGCCGCGTACTCCGGGGTCTGCAGCAGCCCCGGCACCACCTGGGGCTCGAAGACCCGCAGACTGGCCGCCTCGGTCTCCAGGCCGATGTAGACGCTGTACGGGATGTCGCCGAACGCGTGCCACCAGCCCTGCTGGCGGGACTCCTTCGCCATCTGCATCAGCGAGTCGACGATCCGCACGTCCTCGACGCCGTATACCCCGCACAGGTCGCGCACATCGCGCTGGCTGATGCTGCGGCGGCCGTTCTCCAGACGGCTGATCTTCGACTGGGACACCAGCAGCCGGGCCGCGACCTCCTCGGCCGTCATCCCCTTCTGCTCCCGGAGCTTGCGCAGCTCCGAACCCAGCCGGCGGCGCCTGACGGTGGGGTTGACGTTGGCGACCACAGGAAGTGCACCTCCACGCTGACACGTACTGATGGTCAGCAGCCTGCCACTACCGGTCATCACCGCGCTGGCGAATGGTCGTAACCGGACCCGGGTCGCCGCCGGAAGTGGTAGACGGCGACGCGCGGGGCGACGGGCCGGAACGAGTCCGGCGCTCCCGTCGCCCCGCGCGTGACAGCGGCTCCCGGAACGGGTCGCTGGGGGACGCCGCGATGACCGCGGATTGTGGTGTCCGGTCCCTGCCGGCGGACACCACAGCCGTCCCGATTTCGGGGTGTTGAGCGCTGCGTACTGACGTGAGGACACAATGTGACGTATGCTGATCACGTTCCGACGCGGGTTGTGCGCGTTACGTGTTCACGTACGCTAAGTGTGCACGTACGTGCGGCGCGTTGCCTCGTGCGCGTACGCATACGGGGTCGCGTACGCGATCGGTTCCGGTCAATGAGCACCGGCTCGGGCCATGGTGCCGTGCCCTGCCGCGCGCGGTGCCGGAGCGGCCTGCTGGGCCCGCTTCGGCTGCGCTGCCGCGCCGTTCTGCACGTCCATGACGGCGTGCGCGACGAGGCCGCCCATCGGGTCGTACCGGATCAGGTCACGCAGGCGCGATCGCGAGGACCGGCCTTCGTTACCCGGGTACAGGTGCTTGCCGAGTCCCACGGCGTGGGCGAGCGCGGCGAGCGCGGCGGTCCGCGGGTCCGGCGGTACGCCGGTGCGGATCGCACTGTCCAGCCGGGCTCTGATCTCCCGGCTGACCGCGCTGTCGGACGCCTGGTACCGCGTCGTCGGCAGCACCCCGCACATCTGGCCGGGCACGGCGTGCACCATGCCGCACCGCTCCAGGTGAGCGAGATACGTCTGGCGGAGCCCCAGCCGGGGCCCGCCGATCCAGTGGACGGCCCGCACCGGGCTGCCACGACGTCGCAGCAGTTCCAGGGCGGAGTCCAGGGTCGGATCTCCAGTCGGCCGTGGGTGCACCACGGCTATACGATCCCCGTCAGGGGCTATCCGTCCGGCCAGAGCCAGCTCGACGAGCTGTGCTCCGGCGAGGCCGAGGTCGAGCGATTGCGGCTGCGCCGTGGTCCCGGTTGTCGGGTCCAGTGCGAGCAGCAACAGCTCTTCCGGAATTGTTCTGCGGCTCTTGCCCATCCATGCCTCCCCGCGTGGATGAATGACAGGGTGACGCCTCTCACACCGGCCTGTCGAGAGCGCCTTCGCCATATCGGCGGGAACCGGGTGGTATGTCGTTCTCGTCTACGGGGTGGGTGGTGGTGTCGCAGACGGGCTGCGGGCCTGTCGCGGGACACTGCCAGTGTGAGCTTTTACTCGTAGGGGCGCCATTCAGTGGTGCCCCGCACGATGTGTGGAGGAGGTCTGCGTGGCGGGCGAGTCCCCCGGCAGGGAGCAGCAGCAGGAGACGTCGGGGGAGGGGGCTGGACGTATGACCGCGGATCCGAGACTTGCGGTGTTCCGGGCGCCCCTTGAGGTCTGTGAGGCGCGAGTGGTGGCGGACACCCGGGAGGAGCACGCGGGCGCTTCGGGGGGATCCGTCCCCTCCGCGCCCCCCGAAACGACGGACTCCGCCTCTCCCGAAGCGCGCTCCCACCCTGCTCCGGCGTCCGCGCCCGCCCGCACTCCGAATACGCCCGATGCGGTACGCCCCGTCGACACCCCGCCACCCCCGCCTACGCCACCCGCCCCACCCACCCCTCCCCACCCCACCGCCCCCCCTCAAAAACCGGAACCCAATCGTGACCTTTCGCCCTCCGGCGAGGCTACGAAAGAGGGCGCCGCCGCCGCGGCGGGACCGACCGAGGGCGCGGCTGACGCCGCCGATGCGGAGGGCGCTCGCGCTGAGCCCCACGACAGCGGTGCGGCTGACGCCGACGGTGCCGCTGACGCGGCGGGTGCGGATTCGGCTGACGCCGAGGGTGCGGGGGGTGCGGCGCCCGGGGCCGACGACGGCGATGTGGCTGACGCCGGCGGTGCCGCTAGCGCGGCGGGTGCCGCTGGCGCCGAGGGCGCTGAGTCTGGCGCGGCTGGCGACGCCGCCGATGGCGTTGGTGTTCACGGGTCCGGTGCGGCTGGTGCCGATGGCGCGGCGCGCTCGGGTAACTCTCAGGCTGCTGGGACGGCGCGTGCGGCCGATGCTGCGGGCACGGCTGCCTCCGACGAGGCCGGTGCCGCGGATGTGGTGGACGCTGGGTCGGCCGAAGGCGACGACGCTGCCGGTGCGGCGGGCTCGGCTGGCTCCGGCGCCGGTGCTGCCAGTGCGGCGCGTGCCTCTCGCGCGGCTGGATCCGGTGGTGCCGCGGGCGCTGACGATTCCGGCTCGCGGGGTGCCGACGCGGGGCAGGCCGCTGGTGAGCGTGTTGACACCGATACGGCTGTCTTCAGTCGACGGGCCGTAGCGCCGCAGCCGCGGGAAGCCGCTGACGGTGGCGGCGCGAAGTCGGGCGCGGGGAAGGCTGAAGTGGAGGACGCGGCGGCTGAGGACGCGCGTCCTGCGAAGCCGTCCGCTGAGGACGCGCGGCCCGCGAAGCCCGCTGTTGAGGACGCGCGCCCTGCGAAGCCCGCTGTTGAGGACGCCCGGCCCGCCGAGCCGTCCGTTGAGGACGCGGCGCCCGCGAAGCCCGTTGTCCCCGCCAAGCCCGCTGCCAAGCTCGACGCTGCCCCCGTGAAGCCCTCCGCCAAGCCCGGCGCAGCCGAGGGGGAGCCGGCGGTGCGGCCGTTGGTTTCGGATTTGGTGGGGGAGCGGGCGAAGGGGGCTGGGGCGGGGCGTGGTGGGGGCCTGGGGGCCTCCGGGGGCGGGGGAGGCGGCGGGGCACCCTTGACGGGGAGCGCGGCCCGTACGGGGGCCGTGGCGCCCGCAGGCAAGGCCGAGGAGGAGTTCGGGCCGGACGGGACGCGGGCGATGCCCGTGCCGCTGCCGCCCGAGGCCGCCCCGCTGAAGCTCCTGGCGGAGCTGACGAACACGCCGCCGCCCCGCCAGACCCTGGTCCGTACGATCGCGCGCCGGTTCAAGATCTGGACCCCGCTGGTGGTCGTGCTGGCGATCGTGTTCGTGATCGTGCAGGCGGTCCGCCCGCTGCCTTCGCCGTCGCTGAAGCTGACCGCGGCCTCGTCGTTCACCTTCGGCGGCACGCCGCTGCCGCAGTCGATGCCCTGGCCCGCGGAGGGCCAGTCCGTCGCCGAGGTCGAGGGCCTCGGCTCGCTCGGCGTGCACGGCGCGCAGACCCCGGTCCCGATCGCGAGCGTCACCAAGGTGATGACCGCGTACGTGATCCTGCGCGACCACCCGCTGACCGGGGACGAGACCGGCCCCACCCTCACCGTGGACGCGCAGGCCGCCGCCGAGGCGGGCAACTCCGACCAGTCGACCGCCCACGTCCAGCAGGGCCAGAAGTACACCGAGCGTCAGATGCTGACGCTGCTCCTGGTGCCGTCGGGCAACAACATCGCCCGCCTGCTGGCCCGTTGGGACGCCGGCACCCAGGAGGCGTTCGTCGCCAAGATGCGGCAGGCCGCGGCGAGCCTGGGCATGACCAGCACCACCTACACCGGCGCGAGCGGCATCGAGTCCACCACCAAGAGCACCGCCGTGGACCAGCTCAAGCTGGCCCGCGTCGTCATGGAGAACTCCGTCTTCCGCTCGGTCGTGGCGCAGCCGAACGTGACGCTGCCCAGCGTCGGCCGGATCTTCAACAACAACAACGACCTCACCAACCCGGGCGTCATCGGCATCAAGACCGGTTCCAGCACCCCCGCGGGCGGCGCCCTGATGTGGGCGGCGCGCAAGCGCGTCGCGGGCAAGCAGCAGCTCATCATCGGCGTCGTCCTGCAGCAGCGTGGCGGCGGCGGGACGCCCGACGCGATGCTCAAGGTCGCGCTGAAGCGGGCCCAGGACCTGATCAACTCCGTGCAGGGCGGCCTGACCTCGGCGACGATAGTGAAGAAGGGCGAGGTGGTCGGGCTGGTCGACGACGGCCTCGGCGGCAAGACGCCGGTCGTCGCGGGCAAGGACCTCTCCGCGGTCGGCTGGCCGGGTATGCGCACCGGCCTGACGCTGACGGTCGGCAACGGCGGGCTGCCGCACAACGCGAAGGCGGGCACCCAGGTCGGCACCCTCAGCTTCGGTACGGGCTCGGCCCGCACCACGGTGCCGGTGGTCCTGCAGACCGACCTGAAGGAGCCGTCCTTCGGGAAGAAGCTCATCCGGCTCGGCTGAACCCGCCTCTGAGCCTGCGGTACGCGGCGGCCGGGTCGATCCGACCCGGCCGTCCGCGTGTCAGCGGGTAGCAGGCGAAGCCCAGCAGCACCGCGCTGAAGTGCCCGACATCGGTGAAGGTGCGGCTGTCGACGAGCGCGATCCCGTAGAAGACCAGCAGGCAGGCGGCGTAGCCGTACCGCCAGGGCCGGGTGAGGGCGTAGGCGAGTACCGCCTCGACCGAGGCCAGGCCGTAACTGACGCCCACGTCCAGGGTGTTGACGGCGGAGTGCGGGGCGTGGCCGTGGTCGATCGCCCACAGCAGGACGTCCTCGCTGAGGTAGGTGGCGCCGACGTGCCCGACGAGGACGACGGTCAGCCAGCGCCCGGTACCGAGCCAGCGCTCGGCGGTGGCGTGGAAGATCGTGTAGAGGACGAGATACGGCAGCCATCCGCCGCCGTCGATCCACAGGGCGCTGCGGACCAGGGCCCGCACCGGGTCGGTGGACAGGTTGTGGATGTTGGTCGAGCGCAGCCGCAGGAAGTCGTCGGCCTGGTCGGGCGCCATCCGGCGCATGACGATGGTGGTGACGAAGAGGGCGGCAAGCCACAGGTAGGTGCCGGGCGCGCTGCGCACATACGCCCGCACGGCGCGCAGGGTGCGGCGGACACGGGCGCGGCGGACACGGGAGCGGGAGGGATGGTCCACGCTCCGAGATCCTGCCCGAAGTCGGCCGGAATCCGTCCGCCAAACGGGGTTTGCCGGGCCGCGCCGCGCCAAAGGTCACGCACCGAGGTCACGCCGAGAGTTCGCGCTCCAAAGGAGTACGGAAACGGGGAGTGACCGTCACCCCGGTGAGCCGCTCGGCGAGGCTGCCCGCCGCGGCCTCGACCGCGGCCGCCGCTTCCGTGCCGCGGTCCGAGAGCAGCCGCCAGGCGACGGTGCCGTCGGCGCGGTGCGCCCAGCCGCCGATCACCTCGCCGCCCCACCACACCGTGGGGCCGACGTTGCCGGAACGGTCGAAGAGGTCGGCCCGGTGGGAGCGCGGCAGGAACCAGTCGCGGTCCTGCCACCCCATCGGCGTCGGGTCGAGCGCGGGCAGCAGCAGCGCCGCGGGCGGCGGCGGTTCGGCCGCGGGACCGGCGTCACCCGGCGCGACGAACCCCGGCCCGCCGTCGAGCTGTACGGCCTCGGCGCCGACGGCCGCCAGCGCCTTCCTGGTGTCGGTGAGGGTCCAGCCGCTCCACCACTTGAGGTCGGCCTCCGTGCCGGGCCCGTACGCGGCGAGCCAGGCCCCCGCCAGATCGGCGCGGGCCTGCGCGGCGGGCACCTCGGGCAGCGGTTCCGAGGCCGCCCAGCGGAACTGGCTGCTCGTCCACGACCCCGCGGGCCGCTGCCGCGCGATCCGGCCCTCGGCCGCCAGCACCCGGATGATCCTGCTCGCCACGTTCTGCCGCGCCTCGTACGGCTTTCCGCGCGCCACCACGACCTGCTCGCGCAGCCGCGGCACCAGCCGGGACAACTCCGCGCCCGTGCAGTCGCCGTGCTCCGCCAGCGCGGCGACGACCTCCGCCTCGACCTCCGTGAGCCACCGCTCGTCCCACCCGCCGCCCTCGGCGAGAAACGCCAGCAGCCCCTTGCGCTCCTTCACCGCGATCGCCCGCCCGGCCGCCGCGTACACCCCGGGCGCGGCCTCCCGCGGCAGCACGAACATGGTCCGCCGCATGGCCAGCATCCGTACCAGCGTCCGGTCCTCGTAGAGCGCGGTCTCCAGCGCGGGCACCGCCCGCCCGGGCGCGCCGCCCAGGCGGGCCGCCACCGACAGGAAAACGGTGGCCGGATCGGTGGCGTGCAGCGCCACCAACCCCGCCACGACGTCCTCCACCCGCCCCGCGCCCCCACCCAACTGCCGCCCCGCGAGCCGCCCCCGCCGCTCCTCGGCACCGATCCGCCGCATCTCACGACCACCTGTCATCCAGCCATGCTCACACGCGCCACCGACAACCCCCCACCCACCGCGGCGGGCTACCGCGCCAGCGGCTGGAAACCGCGCAGGCGGAGGCTGTTGGCGACGACGAAGACGGAGGAGAAGGCCATGGCGGCGCCCGCGATCATGGGGTTGAGCAGGCCCGCGGCGGCCAGCGGGAGCGCGGCGACGTTGTAGCCGAAGGCCCAGAAGAGGTTGGACTTGATCGTGTTGAGGGTGCGGCGGGAGAGCCGGATCGCGTCCGCGGCCACTCGCAGGTCGCCGCGGACCAGGGTGAGGTCGGCCGCCTCGATCGCGGCGTCCGTGCCCGTACCCATGGCGAGTCCGAGGTCGGCCCGGGCCAGCGCCGCCGCGTCGTTGACGCCGTCGCCGACCATCGCGACGCTGCGGCCCTCGGCCTGGAGCCGCCGCACCACGGCGACCTTGTCCTCGGGCAGCACCTCGGCGTGGACGTCGGCCGCGTCGATGCCGACCTCCGCGGCGACCGCGGCGGCCACCGCCGCGTTGTCACCGGTGAGCAGTACCGGCCGCAGCCCGAGCCCGCGCAGCCGCCGTACCGCCTCCGCACTGGTCGGCTTCACCGCGTCGGCGACGACCAGCACCGCCCGCGCCTCGCCGTCCCAGCCGACCGCCACCGCCGTGCCGCCGACCCGCTCGGCCTCGGCCTTCGCCGCGGCCAGTGCGGGCGGCAGCGCCATCCCCCGCTCGCTCAGCAGCCGCTCGCGTCCGGCGAGCACCGCGTGGCCGTCCACCACACCGCGTACACCGAGCCCCGGCACGTTCGCGAAGTCCGTCACCGGGGGCAGCTCCCCGGCCCGGTCCGCCCCGCCGGCGGCGATCGCCCGCGCGATCGGGTGCTCCGAGGCGTGCTCCAGCGCGCCCGCCAGCCGCAGGACGTCCTTCTCCGCCGTACCGTCCGCGACATGGACCTCGGTGAGCGTCATCGCGCCGGTCGTGACGGTCCCCGTCTTGTCCAGCACGATGGTGTCGACCGCGCGGGTCGACTCCAGCACCTCCGGCCCTCTGATGAGGATGCCGAGCTGTGCGCCGCGCCCGGTGCCGACCATCAGCGCGGTCGGCGTGGCCAGCCCCAGCGCGCAGGGGCAGGCGATGATCAGTACGGCGACGGCCGCCGTGAACGCCGCGGTCGCGCCCTGCCCGGCCAGCAGCCAGCCGCCGAGCGTGGCGAGCGCCAGCACGATCACCGCGGGCACGAAGACCGAGGAGATCCGGTCCGCCAGCCGCTGCGCCGCCGCCTTGCCGTTCTGGGCCTCGGCCACCAGCCGCGCCATCCGGGCGAGTTGGGTGTCCGCGCCGATCCGGACGGCCTCGACGACGATCCGGCCGCCCGCGTTCACGGTGGCGCCGGTGACCCGGGAGCCGGGTCCGACCTCGACCGGCACCGACTCCCCGGTGAGCATCGAGGCGTCGACGGCCGAACCGCCCTCCACCACAAGACCGTCGGTGGCGATCTTCTCGCCCGGCCGTACGACGAAGCGGTCACCGACCGCCAACTCGCCGATGGGCACGCGGACCTCGCGTCCGTCGCGGAGCACCGAGGCGTCCCTGGCGCCCAGTTCCATCAGGGCGCGCAGCGCGGCGCCCGCCCGCCGCTTGGCGCGGGCCTCGAAGTACCGTCCTGCCAGCAGGAACGCGGTGACCCCCGCCGCCGCCTCCAGATAGATGTTGCTGCTGCCCTCGCCGCGCGAGACGGTCAGTTCGAAGGGGTGCCGCATGCCGGTCATGCCCGCGTCGCCGAAGAACAGCGCCCACAACGACCAGCCGTACGCGGCCAGTGTGCCGACCGACACCAGGGTGTCCATGGTGGCGGCGCCGTGCCGCAGATTCGTCCACGCGGCGCGGTGGAAGGGCCAGCCCGCGTAGACCACGACGGGGGAGGCGAGGGTCAGCGACAGCCACTGCCAGTTGTCGAACTGCAGCGCCGGGACCATCGCCATCGCGATCACCGGTACGGCGAGCACGACGGCGGTGGTCAACCGCTGCCGCAGCGAGACCAGTTCGGGGTCGGCGGCCGCCGCGTCCCGTGACGTGCCGGAGGGGGCGGGAGCGAGCGGGGGCGGCGGGAGCGCGGCGGTGTAGCCGGTGGCCTCGACGGTCGCGATGAGGTCGTCGACCGCGACGCCCTCGCCGTAGGCCACCTTCGCCTTCTCCGTCGCGTAGTTGACGCTGGCGGTGACGCCGTCCATCCGGTTGAGCTTCTTCTCGATCCGGGCGGCACAGGACGCGCAGGTCATACCGCCGATCTCCAGCTCGACCGCCTGGCCGCCCGTCGCCTCGCCGCCGTTCCTCGTTGCCGTGGTCATCGCCACTCCCGTTCCCCCTCCAGTGTCCGGCCCCGCGCCGTGTACCCCGGCGCGGGCGGTTCCGGCCGCGGCCGAGCGGGCCGCGGCCGGTCTCACGCGCGGCCGACGAGCTCGTAACCGGCCTCGTCGACGGCCGCGCGGACGGCGTCGTCGTCCACCGGGCGCTCGAAGCCGATGGTCAGCAGGCCCGTGGCGGCGACGGCCTTCACGGAGGTGACACCGGGGATCGCGGTGACCTCCTTGGTGACGGCGGACTCGCAGTGCCCGCAGCTCATACCGGACACGGAGTAGACGGCCTCGCTCATGGTGCTTCTCCTCATCGCGTGCGACTTCCGACTTCAGATGACCCCAGCCTATACCCCCTAGGGGTATTTCGACGAACACCCCCCAGGGGTATCTCCCCGGTGTCTCTCAGTCCTCCTGTGCGAGCCGGTCCATCAGCACGGCGGCCAGCCGCAGCACCTCGCGCTCGGTGTCGTTCAGCACCGTCTCCATCCGCTCCCGCAGCCACTCGTCCCGGTAGCCGACATCCCTGGCCATCGCGTCGAACCCGTTCTGCGTCAGCTGGATCACCGACTGCCGCCCGTCCGCCGTGTCGCGTACCCGCGTCACCAGCCCGTCCGTTTCCAGCGCCGCCAGCGTCCGGGTCAGCGACTGCGGCTGTACGAGCAGCGCGGCGGCCATCGCGCCGGGCGTGCTCGGGCCCGAGCGGTAGAGCAGCGCGAGCGCCGCCAACTTGCCGCTGGGCAGCGCGTCGGGCAGCCGCTGCGCACGCATACGGCGGCTGAGCCGGTTCATCGCGCGGCGGACGGTGGCGGCGGGATCGAGGGGCGGAGGAGGAAACATGGCGGCCATTTTCTAAGGAAGGCGTACTATCTGAGGCGGAGTCTGGGTGAGTGGTGTGGGTAATCGCGAGCTCGGGCGTCCACTCACGGCAGGAAGTCCTACGCTGAGCTTAGGAATCACGGTGGGGGAAGGATGAGGATGTCGATCTGGCTGCTCCGGCTGCGGCTGCTCGACCCGGGACGGGTCCAGCTCGGGTTCGCGCTCCGCACACTCGTCGCCGCCGTCGCCGCGCTGCTGATCGCCGGAGCGGTCAGCAGGGCCGGGGGGCTCCCCGGCGGCATCGTGGTGATCGCGACCGTCGTCGCGGTCCTCGTCTCGCGCAGTCTGCACGGCACCAGCCTTACGCATCGGCTCTCCGCGCTGGTCTACGTCCCCGTCATCGGTGTCGCCGCGGCCTTCGTGGGCCGCTTCATGGTGGGGCACGCGGTGCTCGGCGCGGCCGTCTTCGTGGCGGCGGTCGGCGCGTCGCGCTACCTGATGCGGTTCGGCGGCAAGGTGCGGAGTTTTGGGCGGCTCGCCCTCACCCCGCTGATCTCCGTGCTCGTCGTGCCCGTACCGCCGAGCGCCGCCAAGGCGACCGGGCCGTTCTGGGGAGGCCTGGCGGGGCTGATCGCCGTCGCCTGCGTCATCGCCGTCCAGACGCTGGTCCCCGCCCGGCCCACCCGGACCGCGGCCGCCGCCGCCCTCGATCTGCTCGCCGCGATCCGCTCCCCCCGGACCCGCCCGCACACCCTCCACCGCACCGCCCTCGCCGTCGACGACCGCCTGGACGCCGCCGTCCTGCCCGCCACCGCCCCCGACCGCGCCCCGCTGGACGCCCTGTCGGCCGCGGTGCTCACGGCGGAAGTGCTGGCCATGGAACGGGCGTCGGACACGGACAGGGCGCCCGGCGCCGTGGGCGACCCGGCTCTCGACTCGGCCCTCGACGCCGCGCTCGCCGACCTACGGGTGCGTGCCGCCGCCGTACGGGGGCTGGCGTCGCGGGCTCGGCCCACGCCTGAGGCGCCTCCGGTGAAGCGGCAGGGCGGCGGGTGGCGGAATGTGCAGCCGCACACGCGGCTGGCCGCGCAGCTGACCGCCGCGATGGCGGTGGCCTTCGCCGTCGGGCACGTGGTGTTCCCGCACCGGTGGATGTGGCCGGTGATCACGGCGTTCGTGGTGTGCAGCGGGGCGCGGGGGCGCGGCGACGTCGTCCACAAGAGCGGGCTGCGGGTGGCGGGCGCCTTCGCGGGCGCCGTGACCGGGACGCTGGCGGCGCACCTCGTCACGGGCTCGCCGGCGGCCGCGATCACCGTGATCTTCGGCTATCTGCTGGCCGGGCTGTGGCTGCGGGAGCGCAACTACGCGGTGTGGGCGTTCTGTGTGACGAGCGTGCTCTCGGTGCTCTACTCGCTCAACGGCGAGCAGGGCGGCGCCCTGCTCGTCCAGCGCCCCGAGGGCATCCTCGTGGGATCGGCCTGCGGGATCGCGGCGGCGTACTTCGTCCTGCCGCTGCACACCGAACGCGTCATGCGGGCCCGGGCCTCCAGCGCGCTGCGGGCACTGCAGGATCTGCTGGGCGCCGTCCGCGAACCCGAGCCGCGGCCCGCCGCGATCCGGCACCTGGCCCGGCAGTTCGACCGCGCCGCACAGGACCTGGCCCAGGTCGCCGCGCCCGCCCGGGCCCACCGCGCCCTCTTCCGCGTACACGGCACCGTCCTCTTCCGCCGCCGCCACGCCGAGCCCCCCGCGCCCGCCCGCGCCGTCTTCCGGCGCCGCCGCGCCGAAGCCGCCGCGCACGCCGCCGACTGGGCGGACTCGCTGGCCGCCTGCGCGCACGCGGCCCGTGTGCTGGCCGCGACGGAACCGGCCGCCCTCGTCGCGTCCCGCAGGCTGCTGGGCCTGACCGCGCTCAACGTCGGGCAGGCACGGCGCCGGCTCGGCCACCGCCCGGACGCGGAGCCGCCCCGCCCGGCCCCCGGCGGCCCGCCGCACCTGCTGCGCCTCAACACCGCACTCGCCGCGCTGTACCACCAACTGCCCACCCCCGCCCCCGACTCCGTCACCGCCCCCGCGGCGGCCGCCGCGTCCGGCTGAGATCTTCCGCACTCCCGCCGACCCGCCGATGACCGCCCGGCCGCGGCTCGCCTACCCTGGGACGCGTCGGCGCGTACCCCGACGGGGACGCGACCAGCTCATTCACCAGGAGGGCGGCACAGTGCTGCGCACCATGTTCAAGTCCAAGATCCACCGGGCCACCGTGACCCAGGCCGATCTGCACTACGTGGGCTCCGTGACCGTCGACGCCGACCTGATGGACGCCGCCGATCTGCTGCCCGGCGAACTCGTCCACATCGTCGACATCACCAACGGCGCCCGCCTGGAGACCTATGTCATCGAGGGCGAGCGCGGATCGGGTGTGATCGGCATCAACGGCGCCGCCGCCCATCTCGTGCACCCCGGCGACCTGGTGATCCTGATCAGCTACGCCCAGGTCGACGACGCCGAGGCCCGCGCGCTGGTCCCGGCCGTGGTCCACGTGGACGCCGCCAACCGCGTCACCACCCTGGGCTCCGACCCCTCGGAACCGGCCCCCGGCACCACCACCGTCCGCCCGCCGCACGCGGTGGCGAAGGTCTGAACGGTCCCACTGGTCCGACGGGTCTGAACGGTCTGACGGTACTGAACGGTCCGACTACGCGGCGGTGACGACCGCCGCGCCCCTCACCGGCCCCGGCACCGGGCGTATCGCCATCCGTGTGCCGCGGGCCGCGGCGGTCCAACTGGCGCGCAGCAGCGCGAGCTCAGCGAGCTCCTCGGCCGTCCACGGCCGGTCGCCGTGCTCCTGCACATAGGCGCGCAGTGCGGCGTTCGCTTGATCGAGACTTCCCCCGTACATGCGACCAACAGTAGACGGACCCACTGACAATGCCCCAATCCTTATCGCGACCCTGCGTGACGACCGGGGTGCGGAACGGAGGGTTCCGCGGGTGTTCGGAGCCGTGACCTGCCCACGTAGCCGCGTGTCAGGGGCTGATGCCATGCTGTGTGTGAGAGAACACACAGCGTTTGTATCCGGTGTATACCCGGGACTACGGCATCTGGAGGTTCGACCCCCATGCTCACCACTGACTTTGTGCCTGGCGCGCCCAACTGGATCGATCTGGGGAGCCGTGACACCACGGCCGCCGCCGCTTTCTACTCCTCCCTCTTCGGCTGGGAGTTCACGCCCGCGGGCCCCGAGGCGGGCGGTTACGGAACGTTCGAGCGGGACGGGAAGACGGTCGCCGCGATGGGTCCGCTCGTGGACGACGGAGCCTCGCCCGCGTGGACGATCTACTTCCACACCGCCGACGCCGACGCCACCTCGGACGCCGTGGAGGAGGCGGGCGGCCTTGTGCGCTTCCCCGCGATGAAGATGTTCGACCAGGGCCGTATCGCGGGTTACACGGACCCCAGCGGCGCCGAGTTCGCGGTCTGGGAGCCCAACGCGAACAAGGGCCTGGACCACGTCGGCCTCTGGGGCCTGTACTGGACGGAGCTGTTCACGGCGGACGCCGAGCGCGCCAAGGAGTTCTACGGCGCGGTCTTCTCCTGGGACCACCAGGACACCCCGCTCCCGGAGAACGCGCCCGCGGACAAGCGGTCCCTGCTCTCCCCGTCCGGCGGCGGCCAGGACGGCGCGCACGGCGACATCATGCAGCTCCCGCCGCAGATCCTGGTCCACGGCAGCTACTGGCAGCCGTACTTCCAGGTCGACGATGTGGACGTGATCGTGGCCAAGGCCACCGCGGGCGGCGCCACCGTGGTCATGCCGCCCACCGACATGCAGGGCATCGGCCGGCTGTCGCTGATGCGGGACCCCGAGGGCGCCGCCTTCACCGTGGTCACCCCGCAGGCGTCCTGACGGGCGGCGGCACGGGCCACTGAGCCAGCTCGCGCGGGCTCTCGAAGCGTCTCGGCCGTCCCGTCACCGGGTCGGTGAACTCGAGCGCCCGCGCGAGCAGTTGCAGCGGCCGGGAGAAGTCGTCCGGCGTCTCCGGCAGCACCCGCGGATAGACGGGGTCGTGCAGCAGCGGCAGCCCGAGGGCGTTCATGTGCACGCGCAGCTGATGGGTGCGGCCGGTGGCGGGCAGCAGCCGGTAGCGGCCCAGACCGCCGTGGTGGCCGAGCAGTTCGATCCGGCTCTCCGCGTTCGGCGCGCCCGGCTCCTCCCGGGCCGCGATCACCCCGCGGTCCTTGACGATCCGGCTCCGTACGGTCCGCGGCAGCTCCACGCCCGGGTCGTACGGGGCGACCGCCTCGTACTCCTTGCGCACCCGCCGGTCCCGGAAGAGGGTCTGGTAGGCGCCGCGGTAGCGGGGGTCGACGACGAAGAGCACGAGCCCCGCGGTCAGCCGGTCGAGCCGGTGCGCGGGGGAGAGCAGCGGCAGCCCCAGATCGCGGCGCAGCCGGGCGAGCGCCGTCTCCGTGACGTGCCGGCCGCGCGGGGTGGTGGCCAGGAAGTGCGGCTTGTCCGCGACCACGATCCGCTCGTCGCGGTGGACCACCCCGACGGCGAAGGGCACCGGCGTCTCGGGCGCGAGATCGCGGTGGAACCACACCCAGACGCCCGCCTCGTACGGTGTCGCGGCGGTGACCGGCCCCCGCTCGATCACGAACCGCCCCTCGTCCACCATCGCGGCCACCCGCGCGGCGCCGTAGCGCTCGCCGAGATAGCCGCCGACGGTCGTGTGCCCGCTCCCGGACGGCAGCCGCACGCGCACCGGATCGACGCCCGACCGCTGCCCCAGCGGTGCGAGCGGCGCCTTCCGCCCGCCTCTGTGTGCCATCCGGTTCCCTTTGTCGCTCTTTCCGCCAGTAAATCACCGGTCGGGAGACCGGTGGCCGCAGGTGTGACCGGTCCCTCGACCGCGGGGCTCAACCGGCGACGGGGTAGCCGATCCGCCGCAGCTCCGCCGTGACCGCCTCGAAGGGGGCGTCCGGGTTGAGCGCGCGTACGGTCTCGCGGGTCAGCGGCCGTAACGCGTACGCCTCCCGCACCGCGTCCTGCGGCGGGCCGGCGTCCGGCGCCTTCGGGTCGTGGCGGGCGCGGACGTACGCGGCCGGGTCCGGGTCGAGGAGCAACGCGAACAGCCGGGCGGCGCCGTCGGGTTCGTGGTGCGCGCCGGGGAAGGTGATCCCGTCGCCGGTCCGCCACCGTACGTCGTCGGCGGTCCGCCACGCGCAGGCGGTGACCAGCGGCACCTCGGCGGCCAGGAAGTCCGGCGGCTCCGCGAGATAGGGCGCGAACACCGCGGGGACCTGGTCGAGCACCCCTGGCCAGGGTCTCGGGGGAGTGTGCGCGTACGGGCTCATCGGGGAGCCGCGGTCGAAGCCCAGCGCGAGCGCGCCGTAGCAGGTGAAAACGATCAGGTATCCGTCGCCGTCGTCGGTGCGCAGGGTGGCCGCGCAGACCCGGGTACGCCACTCGGGCAGGAACATCCGCTCACGCCGGCCGTGCGGTGCCGGGTGCGGCGACCGCACGATGTCCAGGGCGGCCAGCGCCTGGCAGCGCTCCCGCAGCGTGCTGATCGACGGCAGCCGCTCGGCGATCTCATGGATCGTCACACGATCAGTCATACCTGCATATCTATCAAGGTCCACTGACAAAAGAGTGGTTCCCCGGGGTCCGCACCCCGGGGAAGGGGAACTCGGCCGGACTCAGCCGGAGACGCTGGCGGAACCCGTCTCCAGGTGGCCGGTGAAGCGCTGCGACCAGGCACTGTCGGAGCTGACGGTGACGGTGAAGTCGTACCAGCCGTCGTCGTACGCGACGGCGTTGAAGAAGTCGCTGGTGTTGGCGCCGGGCGCGACCTGGTAGGTCCAGGGGCCGTCCGAGCGGTAGTGGTTGGAGGTGATGGTGAAGGTCACGGAGGAGGTGCCGTTGTTGGTGAGCTTGAACCAGATGGCCAGCTTCCCGGTGCCGGACTCGACCGCGTAGTACGAGCTGACGGCCACGTCCTTGCCCGGCTTGGTGGCGTCGCCCTGGAAGCGGCGCAGGAAGCGGTTGGGTCCGGTGACGCTCAGGTCGTACTTGCCGTTGCCGAAGCCCGTCCCGCAGTTGAAGTAGTCGCTGGTGGTGCCGCCGTTGTCGACCGTGTACTGCCAGGGGCCGTCCGTACGGTAGGCGTTGGCGTACGCCGCGAAGTGCGCCGCACGCGTCGCCGCCGCGCCGGTGTTGTTCATGGTCAGCCAGACCTTCTGCACGCCCGCGGCGCCGAACTCCAGGTGGTCGAGGTAGGCGTTCGGCTGGTACGGCAGCGCGCGGGCGGGCCGGGTGCCGCTCTCCTGGCTGGGCAGCGCGTTGTTCACCGGCGCCGGGTTGGGCAGCGGGGCGCAGGCGGCCAGTCCGATCACCGGCGAGGTGTCGGGCAGCGAGGGCAGGCCGTACACCGGGCTGGTGAAGTCGAAGACGGAGGTCAGGTCACCGCAGACCTTGCGCCGCCAGTCGCTGATGCCGGCGCACCGGGCGGGCTTGCCCAGCGCGGTGGTCCACGTCTCCAGGAAGCGCAGCACCGAAGTGTGGTCGAAGACCTCGGAGTTGACCCAGCCGCCGCGGCTCCAGGGCGACACGGCGATCAGCGGGACCCGGAAGCCCAGGCCGATCGGCTTGCCGCCGTAGAACTCCGCCGCGGTGCCGGCCGCCGGGACGGGCGGTGGCACGTGGTCGAAGAAGCCGTCGTTCTCGTCGTAGTTGAGGAAGAGGATCGAGGAGTTGTAGACGTTCGGGTCGGCGTTCAGCGCGTCGACGATCATGTGCACGAAGTGCGCGCCGTCCGCGGGCGTGGCGTACGGGTGCTCGGAGGAGCCCTGGTCGGCGACCACCCAGGAGACCTGGGGGAGCGTGCCGTGCAGCACGTCCGCCTTGATCGCGGCCGCGATGTCGTCGGGAGTGCGGCCGGTGACCTTGGGCACCGACCCCATGCCCTTGACGGCCAGCGCACTGCCGGGCGCGGCACTGGTGAACTTGGTGAAGTACGCGAGGGCGTTGTCGCCGTAGTTGTCGCCGGCGTTCTGATAGACCTTCCAGCTCACCCCGGCCGCTTCCAGCGCCTCGGCGTAGGTCTGCCAGCCGAGCCCCGACTCGTCGCCGCCGTTGTACGCCGGTCCGCCCTGCTTGCCCGCCGGGTCGATCTGGCCGCTCCAGTGGTAGGTCCGGTTGGGACCGGTGGCGCTGAGCACCGAGCAGAAGTAGGCGTCGCAGATCGTGTAGTTGTCCGCCAGCGCGTAGTGGAACGGGATGTCCGCGCGGCCCAGGTAGCCGAGGGCGCGCACATTGCCCTTCGCCGACACCCAGGCGTCGATCTTCCCGTTGTTCCACGCGGCGTGCTGGTCGTTCCAGCTGTGCGACAGGTCGCCGCTGCACTGCGCCAGCCGCTCGGGGTCCGCGCCGCCCGCGGGCTTGGTGGCGCTGAACTGCCAGGGGTACTGCCGCCCGGTGCCGTTGGGCTGGTTGAACACCGAGTTGCCGCCCGCGATCTGGATCCCGCTGCGGTCGGCGAAGCCGCGTACCCCCTTCAGCATCCCGAAGTAGTGGTCGAAGCTGCGGTTCTCCTGCATCAGGATCACGACGTGCTTGGCGTCCGTGAGGGTGCCCGTGGCCGAGGCGGCGGCCGCGCTGGTGGCGGCCGCGACGGCGGAACCCCCCACCGCCGCGGCGGCGGCCGCACCGGCCGACATGGCCATGAACTTCCTACGACTGACGTCGGACATGGGGCGCATCCATTCTTCCGTTGGTGAGAGCGGTGCTTGACAGCGGAGCAAGCGCGTTCGGTCCAGACCCGTTACGTATCCGACGCCACAGCCCCGCCTTCACACAGGGGTGCACAACCATGCTCGACAGCGGCGACGCCACCACTCCCAACACCGGCAGTCCGCCCGCCATCGACACAATGAACGTTCGACGCGCCACCGTACTGGCCCCGCCGCCGCACCGAAAGAACCCCTCCACCCGGGCGGCGCCCCCGCTCCCCGGTTCAGCTCGCGGCCGCTGCGATGTCCAGGACGTAGGTGCGCTGGCCTGCCAGGTAGACGTGGCCGGACCGGTAGGTGAGGGCCAGGGGGAAGGGGCAGGGGAAGCCGCGGGCGGGCGCGGGCTTGTGGGCTTCGCAGGTGGCGGACCAGCCGGCTTTCGCGGTGGTGGAGGCGATGACGTCCACCTGGGCGCCGTGGACATGGATGACGAAGGAGTGCCCGCTGTCGGGCGGGGAGACGTCGGCGTAGACGCCGTCGGCCCCGTCACCGGTCAGGGACGACGTCGCGAGATCGGCGGTCGCCACGCCGAGGTCCGGCACTCGTGCCGGGAGCGCGAGCTTGTGCGGCGGCTGCCCGTTGCCGGGGACGACGGTCACGCCGCCGAGCGTGCCCGGGTACACGGGAGCGAGGAAGACGGTGCCGTCGGGGTCGGCTGCCGACTGCGTGGCCACGAAGGGCGACACGTACGTGGCCGCGTGCTTCACGGGAGCCTGCTCGTAGCGCCGCGTCAGCGTCCCGCCGCTCAGTGACCACACGACGTTGCCGTCCGCGATGACCACCGTGCCGTCCTTCCCGACGCCCAGCGGCGTGACCCCGGGGGCGAAACGGAAGCCCGCCGCGGCGGCGGTCCTCGGCACCGGAGCGGTCAGGGACCGGAACCGGCCCGCCGTGCCCGCCAGTTCCGTGATCCGGCCGTCGCCGGCGACGGCCACCACCTGTCCGTCCTCGCCGGTGAGCAGGCTCCCGTCGCCACGGGCCACCAGTCCGCTCAGGCCGCGGCCGGACGGCCCGGGGCGGCCGCCCTGCTGCCCCGAGGCGTCCGTGAACGTCCCGTCCGTGCCGAGCCGCACCAGGCGCTGCCCGGTGTTGACGTACAGTGCCCCGCCGGCATCGGCGGCCACGCCCCGCGTACCGTCGAACGGCCCGATGTCGCCGTCGGCCGTCTGCCCCAGCACCCGCGCCTGCCCCGGCGTCGGCGGCTGCGGCGGGCCCGAGTGCCCGCCGCACGCGGCCACGGTCAGCAGCCCCGCCAGAGCCATGGCGGCGTACCCGCCTTTGCGCGGAATGCGGCACCTCACCTAGAACCTCACCTAATTGCCGTCCTGCTGGCTGTGCGACCGACGCATCGTGGTGGAGTCGTTGTAGCCGTCCTTGCCGGCGTTGAAGAGAGCCTGCGTAAGGCTGTTGTCGGGGGCGTTCAACAGCCACCAGCTGTTGAAGGCGGCCGAGTCCGACTTCTCGATCGCCGCCTGGTCGAGTTGCCCGTCGTGGAACCAGGCGCTGTTCGGCGGCGGCGGTACCTTGCCCGAGGTGATGAGGCCCTGGGCGATGGGAATCCTCAACTCGCGCATCTCGAAGTCCTGTTCCGACTGCGCGGTGTCGGTCACCGCCGCGGCGTGGCCGCCCGGGAACTGGTAGGAGCCCCAGGCGGTGGTCCCGGCGATACCGGTCTGGATCAGGCCGACGAGCAGTTCGGAGCCGCCTTCGAGGCCGGGGACGGGGGCGGTGCCGAGGATTCCGCCGACGATCCAGGTGTTCATCGCCGCCTGCGTGTCCGCGGCGTCCTGTGCGGCCGCGGGCGTGTACTTCATGTCCTCCTTCACCGTCTGGACCTCGCCGTCGAGCATGGCGAGTTGACGCATCAGGTCCTTGGCCGTCCCCGGGTCCGCGCTCGCGTTCCGCGAGGTGCTGGCGATGTAGCCGTCGATGCTCCCCGAGAAGAGACCGGCCGCCCGGGGATCGGGCATGAACTGGTGCAGGAGCGTGTCGATGGCGTCCTGATCGGTGGTGATGAACGGCTTGCCGGTCTTCGGGTCGATCGCCGAGGCGAACCGCAGATCGTTCGCACCGGGTTTCGCCGGACCGTTGTTGTTCATGTTGTGGGCGAGGTCGGGCACGTAGATCGCCGCCACCTGGGCCAGGCCCTCGGCGAGCTGGTTCGGCAACTGCGGGTACTGCTCCTTGATGTTGTCGTTCCGGCCCTTCGCCGCGTTGGCGTTGTCCAGCGCGCCCTGGAAGACGTTGGACGCCGCCGTCGACGCCTTCGCCAGCTCGTCCCCCTTCAGGCCGTTCGGGCTGGTGCCGGCGAGGAGGACCTGGGCGGGGAACTTCGAGTCGTCGCTGATCCCCGGGGTCGCCCAGTTGTTGTTGACGAGCTGGTCGGCGGCCCACCTGCCGTCCCCGCCCGAGAGCAGGTCGCGGGACGCCTGCGAGTTCTCCCCGAGCTTGGACAGCACCGCGAGGCTGGGGTCGTTGTCGGCCACGCCCCGCGCGATGTCCTGCTGCTCCTGGATGTTCTTGGTGAAGTTGTCCTCGTGCAGGCCGAGTTCCTTGTACCAGGGGTCCTTGGACGGGTCGATCCAGCTGTCGACCGTGCCGATGCTCATGTCCCCCGGCGTGTAGCTCGGGCGCAGGTTGTCCTTCTGGTCGGCCCGCCAGTGCAGGGCGGCGTCGCCCATGTTCGTCAGGAACGTGTGGTCCCACTTGTCGCCCGAGGGGCCGTACTTGACCAGCATGCTGGCCGCCCACATGTCGTGGGGCTTGGTGAACGTCTGGGCGTTGAACTCCGGGAGGTTGCCGGCCGCGCTCATGGTGGTCGCGGCCGCCAGGTTGTCGCCGAACTGGCCGAGGATCTTCGTCGAGTCCGCGCTGAGGACGGTGCTGCCGTGGGTGCCGTCCATGGCGTGGAGTTCGAGGGCCAGGTTCGATTCGAGGTCGCCGCCCCCGTTGCCGTAGTAGCCCTTCATGAAGCCGTTGTCGTTCTTGCCCGCTTCGGCCTGGTCGGCGACGGACTGGATCGCGGGGCGGGTGGCGGGCCAGCTCGGGTTGGCGTTCTCGGCCAGCCGCAGCAGCGAGGCGGCCTGGTTGCCGGTCTGCTGCGGGGTGGCGCCCGCGGGCGCGCCGAACGTGGTGAAGGTGGTGGTGATGAAGTCCTGGTAGTCGCTCTGCTTCGCGTGGCTGCTGTTGAGCGCGCTCATCGCGGCGGTGGCGAAGGTGGTCTCGTCACCGGTGTGCAGGATCGGCGCGTAGTACGAGCCGTAGGGTCCCTGTGTCGAGCGGTCGCCAGAACCCGCCTTGAGGGTGGCCTGGAAGGCGTCGGTCAGATCGGGGTCGTGCGCGGTGTTGGCGTAGTCGGCCAGGGACTTGAGGTTGCCGGCCAGGTTGGTCTTGCCCGGGTCCTGGCCCATGCCGGCCAGCGCCTGCTGGGTGGCGGCCTCGTTCGGCGACAGCGCCTTGAGGTCGAGGGCCACCACATTCTGCGACAGACCGAGCGCCTGGGCGGTGAACGAGTCGCCGCGGAGCTCCCGGTTCGGGTCCTTGGCGAACTGGTCGAGCCCGGAGGCCCGGGCGGTCTTGGCCAGGAAGTCCGTGGGGAAGTTGCCGTACTGGAGCATCGCCGCCCGGTCCCAGGCCACGGTGCCGGCGCCCTCGGGCAGCGGCGACGTGAAGTACGAGACGACCTTGTCGAAGCCCGGCGCCGGATACCCCGCCTCGGTCGCGGTGCCGAGCGCGTGGCTGTAGACCATCAGGTCGGTCCCCGCGGTCTTGCTGCCGGTCGAGGCCAGCAGCGTAGGCAGCGCGGTGGCCTCCGACGGCGTGAGGTTGGCGTAGAACGCCGAGCAGAAGTCCGGGTCGTCCTGGTGCGCCAGCAACTCCTGGGCGAGCGCGTGGTACTGGTCACCGGCCTTGTCGTCGCCGCTGTTGTTGGCGTTGAACTGCTGGGCCAGCTTCTTGCCGTCCGCCTGCGCCTGCGCGGACGTCTCGGAGACCGGCTCCGGGATCTGCACCATGTGCGAGCCGGAGTTGTCCGGGGCGTCCATCGCGGCGGCCAGATTCTGACGGCGCTGCAGCATCGGCGTCTGGTCGTCGAGCCAACTGCAGATGCCGATCAACTCGGTGAGCGGCGATGTGTCCAGACCCAGGTTCGCGAACTGTGACTTGATGGACGACGCGCTGGAACGGAGATAGTCCTTGTCCCCGCCGAACGACGCGATCATCTGCTTGAGTGCGATCGGGTCAATACCCGAAAAATCCCCCATGATGTACCCCCGTTGTACGAGCTGACCATCCGAAACCCTATCGCGATAGCAATTGGTTCAGGCAGAGGGGCGTTGTTCGAGAGAGGGAGAAAACATGGTGATACGCAGGCGTGTTGTTTCTCCGGTGGGCGACGCTCAGGCCGGTTGCGGGGGAGGGGAAGGCGGGACGGCCGCGCCGTCCACGGCGATACGCTGGGGGTTCCTTGCCCAGTAGCGGACGGGAACGGTCCAGCCGGCTTCGGGGAGGGCCGCGACGGGGAACACCGCGGTGGTCCAGCCCTCGAACTCCTCGCCCTCGGTCGACCGGACGGTGAGCGTCACGTCCACCTTGGCGTTCGTACCGTTGGCGACGATTGCCCGGGAGTCGATCGCGCTGATCACCGCATCTGCCCTTATGCCGTGGGCGAGCAACTGCTTCCTTCTCGTCGCGATCACGATCCGCCCGATCACGTACAGCGCGATCGCCGCCCCCACGCAGGCGAAGATGACGTAGGGGAGCGTGTTGTCGACCGGTGTGCCGGTGCAGTTGCCCGAGGAGCACGAGGGCGCCGGCCGATCCCACCTCATCGTGACCCCATCCCCTCGAATTGGCCTGGGCAATAAATAAACCCCGGGTCGTTGACCCGGGGCTGCCAACGGGGCGCCCGTCGGGTTACTGCCCGCACCCGAGGGTGCTCGGTGTGTGTGCCCCAGGCAGGATTCGAACCTGCGACACCAGCTTTAGGAGAGCTGTGCTCTATCCCCTGAGCTACTGGGGCGGGGACAGGACGACAGTGTAGCGGGTCGGGCAGGGGTGGTTCCTGAGGAGTTCGGCGGGGTTGCGGGCGCGGTTGCGGGCCGGGTTCCGGGTGGGTGGGAATACGGACGGGGGAGGGGGATGTTCGGGAGGTTGAAAGCTCAACCAGACGGGTTGGGTGTGACAGGACGGTGGGTTCGATGCAGTTCGGGATCTTCACAGTCGGCGACGTCACGACGGATCCGACCAGCGGGCGGGCGCCGAGCGAGCACGAGCGGATCAAGGCGATGGTGGCCATCGCGGAGAAGGCCGAGGAGGTCGGGCTGGACGTCTTCGCGACCGGCGAGCACCACAACCCGCCGTTCGTGCCGTCGTCGCCCACCACGATGCTCGGCTACCTCGCGGCGCGCACCGAGAAGCTGATCCTCTCCACCTCCACCACGCTGATCACCACGAACGACCCGGTGAAGATCGCCGAGGACTACGCGATGCTCCAGCACCTGGCCGACGGCCGCGTCGACCTGATGATGGGCCGCGGCAACACCGGCCCGGTCTACCCGTGGTTCGGCAAGGACATCAGGGACGGCATACCGCTGGCCGTCGAGAACTACGCGCTGCTGCACAAGCTGTGGCGCGAGGAGAGCGTGGACTGGGCGGGCAAGTACCGTACGCCGCTGCAGTCGTTCACCTCGACGCCGCGCCCGCTGGACGGCGTGCCGCCGTTCGTCTGGCACGGCTCGATCCGCAGCCCGGAGATCGCCGAGCAGGCCGCGTACTACGGCGACGGCTTCTTCCACAACAACATCTTCTGGCCGATGGAGCACACCCGGAAGATGGTGCGGCTCTACCGGCAGCGGTACGCGCACTACGGCCACGGCATGCCGGAGCAGGCCATCGTGGGGCTCGGCGGCCAGGTGTTCATGCGGAAGAACTCGCAGGACGCGGTACGGGAGTTCCGCCCGTACTTCGACAACGCGCCGGTCTACGGGCACGGCCCCTCGATGGAGGAGTTCACCGAGCAGACACCGCTCACCGTCGGGTCGCCGCAGGAGGTCATCGAGCGGACGCTGTCCTTCCGTGACGCCGTCGGCGACTACCAGCGCCAGCTCTTCCTGATGGACCACGCAGGACTGCCGCTCAAGACGGTGCTGGAGCAGCTGGACCTGCTCGGCGAGGAGGTCGTGCCAGTGCTGCGCGAGGAGTTCGCCAAGGGGCGCCCCGCCGAGGTGCCCGACGCGCCCACGCACGCCTCGCTCCTCGCCCGCCGCGACGCGGACCTCGCGGAGGTGACCGCATGAGCGCGGTGACCGAGGGCACGGGGTCGACGGGCGCGCTGTCGGCGGGCGCGCTGGCGGCGGGCGCGGCGAGGCGGATCGTCGTGGTGACGGCCGGGCTCAGCCAGCCGTCCTCGACGCGGCTGCTCGCCGACCGGCTGGCGGCGGCCGTACGGGCCAGGGCCGACGTCGAGGTGCGGGTGGTCGAGCTGCGCGACCTCGCCAACGAGATCGCGCACAACATGGTGACCGGTTTCCCCGGGCCGCGGCTGCGCGAGGCGATCGACGCGGTCACGGCGGCGGACGGCCTGATCGCCGTCACACCGGTCTTCACCGGCTCCTACAGCGGCCTGTTCAAGTCGTTCTTCGACGTCATCGACAAGGACGCGCTGGCGGGCACCCCGGTGCTCGCCGCCGCGACGGGCGGCACCGCCCGGCACTCGCTGGTCCTCGACCACGCGCTGCGCCCGCTCTTCGCCTACCTGCGCGCTGTCGTCGTCCCGACCGCCGTCTACGCCGCCTCCGAGGACTGGGGCGCGGCCGGCAACGGCACCTCCGGCGGCGCCCTGGCGGCCCGCATGGACCGCGCGGCGGCCGAGCTCGTGGCCCTGCTCCCCGCGGCCGCCCCGCGGGCGGCGGATCCGGAAACCGCCCTCCCGGCACCAGCGGGTCCGGTGCCGCCCCCGGCCGCCGAACCGGCGCCCGCCACCCAGCTCACGCCCATCGCGGGCGGCGCCCCCGCGTCCACCGACCCCTTCGAGGACGTGGTGCCCTTCGCGGAACAGCTGGCGGCACTGACGCGCGGGTGAGCGGGGGCCGCGGTCCGTCCGGCGGGACGGCGTAGCCCAGGGGACTACACCGGCGTCGCCCCGGGTTCGGGCTTCGCCGGGCCGTCCGGGCGCTCGGGCCGGTCCTGGGCGGGGCCGTGTCCCGGGCGCTCGTCGAGGAACTCGATCACCGCGAGTCCGAACACCACGACCAGCGCGATCCAGAAGATCACCATGCCGGTCGGGTACGACCACAGGGCCAGGACGATGGCGGCGACCGCGATCACGCCCCACCGCAGCCAGGTCTGGTAGCGGTGCACCCAGGGGCCGACGGGGCCGGTGGAGGTGATGCCGGACGCGCCGCGGGTCGCCGCGATGCCCGACTCCCAGATCTCGCGGACGCGCAGCGCCCAGCGTCCGTGGCCGCTCAGCCAGGCGCCGAGGGCCACGACGACGCCCAGCGTCACCACGGTCCGCACGCTGGCCCGCAGGAAGCGGACGACCTGGTCGTAGACAGCCTCGGCGGCGGGGTCGTACACCGTCGGGGGCAGATGGTCGATGTAGAAGGTGCGGAAGAGCGCCAGGATGATGTCGAGGACGATCGCGCCCGCCGCGATGCCGAGTGCCGCCGCGACCAGGGCGCGGCGGCGCCGTCTGGCCAGCCACACCCCGATGCCCGCGAGGATCACCGCGATGATCGGCAGCCACGCCCCGACGAGCTGCAGCGCGCGGAACCCGGTCTTGGCCTTCCCGATCTGGTCAGACTTCACCAGGACGAAGTCGGTGTGCACCTCGGGGATCTTCGAGGCCAGCGTCAGCCCCTGGTCCACCAGCCGCTGCTTCACCTGGTCCACGACCGGCGCGAGGTCGATCGTGACCGTGTTGTTCTTGAGCTGCACGGCCGAGTCGTTGCTGCCGGTGAGGGCGTCCACCATGGTGGCGTGCGCCCTGCGGTTCGCCTCCTTCCAGATCTTCGCGAAGGCGTCGCTGGACACGAAGGCGCTGACCGTGGAGTGCACGAGGTCCTTCAGGGCGCTGTTGATCGGGCCCTTGAGCGCGCCGAGCGCCTTGTCGATCTGGGGCCGGTCGGCCGGGGTCACCTGGGCGAGCAGCTTGTCCAGGTCGACGCGTTCGACGACGGCGTTGGTCACCCGGTTGGCGATGGCGGTGCGCACATTGGGGTCGCGGGCCAGCGGCGCCATCGTGGCCACGTAGCGGTCGGTGTTGCCGACGAGATCGGCGACCCACACCGCCACCGCGCTCAGCGGCGCCAGCACCGCGGCCAGGGTGATCAGCACCGCGGACCAGAACGACCGCCAGCGGTGCCGCGGCCGGGCGCCGGCCCGAAGGCGCTGCAGCTCGGCGCGCTCACTGGCGTCGAGTGGTGCCGGGTCGTTCCCGGGCTCCTCCATCTGCGCTCCGCTCCCTCGACCTACGGGTCGGTCCCTCTCAGGGAACGCCGGGCGGCGCGGCGGCGCCCGTGGGCTTGGTCCGTCGGGGGGAGGCCATGCGACCAGCAGTGGTACGGGGGCCGGCGGAGCGGTACGGCGCGGCCCCGGCCGTACCGCAGCGGGCGCGGGCGCGCTCACCGGGTCGTGCCATACGGGTGACGATGCGTTAGTCGTATCGGAGGGGCGGTTAATGATCGTTGTGTCGGTGCCGACCACTCCGTGACCGTCATCGCCACCCGGGACGGTCGTCCGATGGCGGTCGCGGTTTCCCGGGGCGAGGACCCAGGGACGTCACCGACGCCTTTGACGGAGGGGCTGCCGCCGTGTCCGGTACGGGGACCGGGCGGCGGCGGCCCCTCGGCCCTCCCTCTCGGCCTTCCTTCGCGGCCCTCCCTCTCGCCCCCCCTCCTCCGCCACACGGGTGATTCCGCCGCGGATTCGCCCGCGTGGCGGAGCCGCTGGAGTGCGCTTAGCGTGGGACCGAGGGAGAGGGGGGCGCGCAGTCGCGCAAGGGAGACCCAGGTCATGGCACGGAGCACCGAGGACACGTCCACTGCTGCCGAATTGGGCGGCGACCGCGGGAAACCAGGCCGTAAGAGCGTCATCGGCACCCCGGCCCACCGCTGGTGGGTGCTGTGCGTGATCGGTCTCGCGCAGCTCATGGTGGTGCTCGACGCGACGATCGTGAACATCGCGCTGCCGTCCGCGCAGCGTGATCTCGGCTTCTCCGACGGCAACCGCCAGTGGATCGTCACCGCGTACGCGCTGGCCTTCGGCTCGCTGCTGCTGTTCGGCGGCCGGCTGGCCGACCTCGTCGGCCGCAAGAAGACCTTCCTCGTCGGCCTGATCGGCTTCGCGGTGGCGTCGGCGATCGGCGGCGCCGCGCCGAGCTTCGAGGTGCTGGTCACCGCGCGCGCCCTGCAGGGCGCCTTCGGCGCGGTCCTCGCGCCCGCCGCCCTGTCCCTGCTGACCACCACCTTCACCGACCCCAAGGAGCGGGCGAAGGCGTTCGGCATCTACGGCGCGATCGCGGGCGCCGGAGCGGCGGTCGGGCTGCTGCTCGGCGGCATCCTCACCGAGTACCTGGACTGGCGCTGGTGCCTGTACGTCAACCTGATCTTCGCGCTGGTCGCGTTCATCGGCGGCCTCCGGCTGCTGAAGGCGGGCGCCCCGGCCGACCGGCCCGATCTGGACGTCCCCGGCACGGTCATCGTGTCGGCGGGCCTGTTCTGCATCGTCTACGGCTTCGCGAACGCCCAGCAGCACCCGTGGAGCGCCCCCGGCACCTGGGGCTTCCTGCTGGTGGGGGTCATCCTCCTGGTCACCTTCGTGTGGTGGCAGCAGCGCGCCAAGCACCCCCTGCTGCCGCTGCGGGTGGTGTCCGACCGCGACCGCGGGGCGTCGTTCCTGGCGATGTTCATCTCCGGCGCCGGGATGTTCGGCGTGTTCCTCTTCCTGACCTATTACCTGCAGCGCAACCTGGGCTACTCGCCGGTACTCACCGGTATCGCCTTCCTGCCGCTGGTCGGCGTGCTGGTGGTGACGTCGGTGACCACCACCAATGTGCTGGTGCCGAAGTTCGGGGCCCGGCCGATCGTGCCCACCGGCATGCTGATCTCCGGCGGCGCGATGGCCTGGATGACCGCGCTGAACGGCAGCAGCACCTACGCGGCGCACGTTCTGCCGCCGTTGCTCCTGCTGGGCCTCGGGCTCGGCCTGGTCTTCGCCACCTCGATGAACATCGCCACGGCGGGCGTGGGAGCGCACGACGCCGGTGTGGCCTCGGCGATGGTCAACACCAGCCAGCAGGTGGGCGGTTCCATCGGCACCGCGCTGCTCAACACCCTGGCCACCACCGCCGCCGCGAACTACCTGGTGGGCAAGAAGCCCACCGCCGCGGTGACCGCCCAGGCGCAGCTGCACAGCTACGAGACCGCGTACTGGTGGTCGGCGGCCTTCTTCACCGTCGGCTTCGTGATCACCTTCCTGCTCTTCCGCCCCGGTGCCCCGCGGATCGCTCCCTCGCCGCAGGACGGCACCGAGGGGGAGGAGAGCCCGTCGCCCGCCGTGATGTGAGGCGCCCCGGGGCACGGCAGCACGGCCCACATCGCGGAACACCCGGCGGGAAGATGGTGGATACAGCTACCGTTCCCGCATGACCGCCGACGCAGACGCAGACGTAGTCGCCGCGCTCGACGCCGCGGGCGTCCACCGCTACACCACCGGCCAGGTGATCCTGGACGACGTGCACTGGACCGTGCGGTCCGGTGAGCACTGGGCGCTGCTCGGTGCGAACGGCGCGGGCAAGACGAGCGTGCTCCGGCTGATCGGCGCGCTGGCGCACCTCACCACGGGCACCGTCGAGGTGCTGGGCCACCGGCTCGGCCGGGTCGACATGCGCGAGCTGCGGGCGCGTATCGGCTTCGTGTCGTCCGCGCAGAAGGTGCCGCTCGACGCCACCGCCCACACCGTCGTGCTCACCGGCCACACCGGCACCGTCCAGCCGCTGTGGCGGAAGTACGACGCCCAGGTGCGCGAGCGGGCGCGGGAGCTGCTGGCGGAGCTGGAGATCAAGGAGCTGGAGACGCGGCCGTACGGGGTGTGCTCCGGCGGTCAGCGGGCCCGTGTCCTGGTGGCGCGGGCGCTGATGGCCGAGCCGTCGCTGCTGCTGCTCGACGAGCCCTTCAACGCGCTGGACCTGCCCTCCCGCGAGGACCTGATCGACGCGATGCACCGGCTGGCGCTCACCAGGAAGAGCCTGGCGACGGTGACCGTCACCCACCACCTGGAGGAGCTGTCGCCCGCCATCGGGCACGTACTGCTGCTCAAGGAAGGGCGGGTGCTGACCTCGGGGGCGGCCGAGGAGGTGCTCACCGGGGAGTGGATGACGACGTGCTTCGGGCGGCCGATCGAGGTCAGCAGGCACGAGGGCCGCTGGCTGGCCCGCTCGGGCCGCCGCTGAGGGCGTCCTTCGAAGCCGTTCGGCCTCAGCGCAGCCAGGGCAGGTCCGCGCCCTCCGGCTGGTGCAGGCCCTCGGCGATGATCCGGGAGATCTCGCCGAGCCGCCGCGTCTGCTCGGGGGTGAGCCGGTCGAAGAGCGCGGCCCGCACGGCGGCGACATGCCCGGGAGCGGTCCGCACCACCTCCTCGTATCCGGCGTCGGTGAGGACGGCGACCTGGCCGCGGCGGTCGGACGGGCAGTTCTCGCGGCGCAGCCAGCCGTTGCGTTCCAGGCGGGCGACGGCGTGCGAGAGCCGGGAGCGGGTGATCTTGGTGCACTCGGCCAGCTCGGTCATCCGCATCCTGCGGCCCGGCGTCTCGGAGAGCGTGCTGAGCAGCGCGTAGTACATGTGCGGCATGGCTGCGTCGCGCTGCAGCTGCCGGTCGAGGTGGTCCTCCAGCAGCGTGGTCGCGTGGAGGAACGCCCGCCAGGTCGCCTGCTCGTCTTCGGTCAGCCATTTCATGCTGTTCATGGTACGTGCACTTCTTGAAGCTTCAAATAAATCGCACGGGTCATACGCGGGTTCCGGACGCTCGCCACATGTGTGACGTAGGTCACAAGCGTGACAGAAATATCCGGGGATCGAGTCCCCGTTTAGCTCTATGACAGCGAAACGGGGAGTTCCTTTCCGTTTCACCTCACGCCGGTCCTACGGGATCGGCCCACGAACCGGAGGGAGTCCGCCGTGACGCTCGATGTCGCCACTGAGAACCGGCCGCGCGCCGTGCGCCTGCGTGCGGACGCCTCGCGCAACCGCGAGCGTATCGTCGCGGCCGCCCGCGAGGCGATCGTCGAATTCGGGCCAGACGTGGCCTTCGACGAGGTTGCCCGCCGGGCGGGAGTCGGGAACGCCACGCTCTACCGGCACTTCGCCGACCGTACGGAACTCATTCGTGAGGTGACCCTCGCCGTGATGGGCGCGACCGCCCAGAGCGCTGAGGACGCACTCGCCGAGGAACCGGACGCCTTCTCCGCGCTCCGCCGCTTCGCCTTCGAGGCCGCTGAGGAGCGGATCGGGGCGTTGTGCCCGCTGCTCTCCGATGTCTTCGACCGCCAGGACCCCGCGGTCGCCAGTCAGGTCGAGCGGGTCGAACGGTCGATCAACGCCATCATCGACCGGGCCCAGTGCGCCGGTCTGCTCCGTACCGACATCGCGGTCGGGGACCTGATGGTGGCACTGACGCAGCTCACCCGGCCGCTGCCGGGCGCGGGCTGTGTCGGCTTCGACCAGTTCGTCCACCGCCACCTGCAGCTCTTCCTCGACGGACTACGTGCCCCCGCGGGCTCGGTCCTGGTGGGGACCGCCGCGACTCTGGAGGATCTGAAAGGCCCAGCAATAAACCGTTCGCAACGCTCACCAACCGGGCTATAGCGTGAGCAGCTTGACGAGAACCGCCTGACCTCCCGTTCGCCGCAACCGGATCCCAGACCTCGATCCGCGCCGGGAGCAGCCCGCTGACACACGTCCCCACGTCCTGTCACTCCGCATCCTTTAGTGAGACCAGTCATGCCTGAAACACTCCAGCCGGATCCGAAGCGCTGGACAGCGCTCATATTCATCGCGCTCGCCCAGCTCATGGTCGTGCTCGACGCGACCATCGTGAACATCGCCCTGCCGTCCGCGCAGGCGGACCTGGGCATCTCGGACGCCAACAAGCAGTGGGTCATCACGGCCTACACCCTGGCGTTCGGTGGACTTCTGCTCTTCGGCGGCCGCGTGGCCGACCTGTGGGGACGCAAGAACGCCTTCATCATCGGCCTGGTCGGCTTCGCGGGCGCCTCCGCCCTCGGTGGCGCGGCCGTGAACACCGGCATGCTGCTGGGCGCCCGCGCCCTCCAGGGTGCCTTCGGCGCCCTGCTCGCGCCCGCCGCGCTGTCGCTGCTCGCGGTGATGTTCACCGACGCCAAGGAGCGCGCCAAGGCGTTCGGCGTCTACGGCGCGATCGCCGGTGCCGGTGCCGCCGTCGGCCTGATCCTGGGCGGCGTCCTCACCGAGTACCTGAACTGGCGCTGGGCGCTCTTCGTCAACATCTTCTTCGCGGCCATCGCCGCCGCCGGTGCCTTCGCCTTCATCCACGAGCCCGCCGAGGGCCGCAACCGCAACCGCCTGGACATCCCCGGCGTGGTGCTGGCCACCACCGGTCTGGTCGCGCTGGTCTACGGCTTCACCCGCGCCGCCGAGAAGAGCTGGACCGACCCGAGCACCCTCGGCCTGTTCATCGCCTCGGCGGTCCTGCTGGCCGGCTTCGTGGTCGTCGAGTCCCGCGTGAAGGCCCCGCTGCTCCCGCTGCGCGTCGTCACCGACCGCAACCGCGGTGGCGTCTACCTGTCGCTGGGCCTGGCCATCATCGGCATGTTCGGCCTGTTCCTCTTCCTGACGTACTACCTGCAGGGCGTCCTGCACTACTCGCCGATGAAGTCCGGCTTCGCGTTCCTGCCCATGGTGGCGGGCATGATCGTCGGCTCCACGCAGATCGGCGCCCGGCTCATGCTGCGCGTCGCGCCCCGCAAGCTGATGGCTCCCGGCTTCGCCGTGGCCGCCGTCGGTATGGCGATCATGACCCAGATCAAGGTCGACGGTAACTACGCCGGCGTCCTGCTCCCCGGCCTGGTCCTGATGGGCCTGGGCATGGGTACGGCCTTCATGCCCGCCATGAGCCTGGCCACGCACGGGGTGCGGCCGGAGGACGCGGGTGTCGCGTCCGCCATGGTCAACACCTCGCAGCAGGTCGGCGGCTCCATCGGTACCGCGCTGCTCAACACCATCGCGGCCAGCGCCACCACCTCGTGGTTCACCTCGCACAAGGCGGTCGGCGCCAACCCGAAGCTGCACGCCCTCGAGGGCCAGGTGCACGGCTACTCGATCGCCATCACCGTGGCGCTCGGCATCCTGGTGCTCGCCGCGATCATCGCGGCCGTGCTGATCAACGTCGGCGTCCAGAGCGGCCCGCAGGTGGTCGACGCGGACGGCGAGGCCGTCGAGGACTTCGCGGTGCCGGTGATCGCACACTGATCCACCCGGTCGTCCACACCGAGACGTGGACGCCGAACGGCAGGTCCCCGCGGCTCCGAGATGTTCGGAGCCGCGGGGACCTGCCGTTTCTGGTGCTTTGAGGTTTCCGGCGCCTAGAGGCCCTGGGGCCAGTTGTACGAGGCGGGGACGGTCACCTTGTTCGCGGGCGAGCCGTAGACGACGGCGATCTCCTCGTGCGCGCCCAGCTTGATCGCGGCGGGGTCGCCGCTGACCTCCTTGCCGTTCACGAAGAGGTGCAGCTCCTTGCCGCCGCCGGTCTTGAGCGGGCCGAGCGCGTCCTTGGAGATCGGGACGTTCCACTCGGTCATGAACTGGCCCAGCGTGAAGTCCGCCTTCACCGGCGACTCGATGTGCACGACGCCACTGGTGTCGTGGGTGTGCAGCGGGCTGATCTGCTGCCGGTTGAGGTCGATGCCGATCTCCGCGGGGACGGTGACGGCCTTGCCGTCCACGAAGACGTCCAGGTGGCTGTGGATGTGCAGCACCTGGCCCTCGGCCCCGAGCATCGGCAGACCGGCCGCCTTCGTCTGCGCGGAGGCATCGGCGGGCGCGGGCCAGGAGAGCGCGCTGGCGGCCGGCTTGTTGTCGGCGCTCGTGGCCGGCGTGTCGCTCTTCGAGTCCTTCTTGTCGGAGCCGCAGGCGGCCAGGGCCAGGGCCCCGGTCAGGACGGCCGCGCCGATCACGATGCGTCGATTCTGCATGAGGTGAGGATTCTTCCTGTTCAGCCGAACTGGACGGAGCGTTTGGCGAGCCCCATCCAGAAACCGTCGATAATGCTCTGCTGGTTCCCGAGTTCTGACTCGGCGGCGCCGAGCGTAACGAAGAGCGGCGCGAAGTGCTCGGTACGAGGGTGCGCGAGCTGCCCCGCGGGGGCGGCGTGGGCGAAGTCGAGCAGGGCGTCGACGTCCTGGGCCTCCAGCGCCCGGTGTCCCCAGTCGTCGAACTCCACCGACCAGCTCGGCGGCTGCGGGCCCGCGTGCCGCAGCCCGGCCAGATTGTGGGTGAAGAAGCCGCTGCCGACGATCAGCACGCCCTCGTCGCGCAGTGGTGCCAGCCTACGGCCGATCTCGAAGAGCCGGGCGGGGTCGAGCGTCGGCATCGACACCTGGAGCACGGGGATGTCGGCCGCCGGGAACATCTCGACCAGCGGCACATAGGCGCCGTGGTCGAGCCCGCGGTCGGGCATGTCCTGGACGGAATCGCCTGCGCCGCGCAGCAGTTTCCGCACGGACTCGGCGAGCGCGGGAGCGCCGGGTGCCGCGTACCGCACCTGGTAGTAGTGCTCGGGGAAGCCCCAGAAGTCGTAGACCAGCGGGACGGTGGTGGTCGCGCCGATCGCCAGCGGGGCCTCCTCCCAGTGCGCCGAGACCATGAGGATCGCCTTGGGCCGGGGCAGCCCGGCCGCCCAGGCGGCCAGCTCGCCCGGCCACACGGGGTCGTCGGCCAGCGGCGGGGCACCGTGCGAGAGGTAGAGCGCGGGCATGCGCTCCGGGGCTGCTGTGGTCATCGAGCACCCTCCTTGAATCTTCAAGCGTACGGGACGACGGTAACCCACATGCTTGAAGTTTCAAACAAGCCCTCCTGTGCCCGCTCCTGGCGCCACCGGGGCGGCGACGGACAGGGCGCGGGTCGGCGCGTCAGTCGAGCCGCTTCTCGAACCAGGCCACGTCGTGGAAGGCGCCGAACTTGCGGCCGACCTCCTCGTACACCCCGACCGGCAGGAAGCCGAACCGCTGGTGCAGCCGTACGGACGCCTCGTTCGGCAGCGTGACGCCCGCGTAGGCGCGGTGCAGGTCCTCGCCCGCCAGGGCCTCGAAGAGGGCCTTGTAGAGCAGCGTGCCGATGCCGCGCCCGCCCGCGCCGGGAGCGAGGTAGATCGTCGTCTCGACCGATGTGGAGTACGCGGCCTTCGGGCGGAAGGCGCTGCTTGTCGCGTATCCGAGAATTCCCCCGAACGGGGTGTCGGAGTGAGCAACCATGAGGCGGTGCGGGCCGTCTTCGGGGTGGGAGAGCAACCACGGGCGGCGCTGCTCGGGGGTGAAGGGGGACACGTCGAATGTGATCGGCGTCTCACGGATGTAGTGGTTGTAGATGTCGGTCAGCGCCGGCAGATCGGCCTCGCTACCCGCCCTGACCTGCACTTCACTACGTTCTGCCGTCATGTCGCCTCCCTGTGTGGCCGCACAGGGTACTGCATGATCACAAAAATCAGGAGACGAGATGGGAATTGTGTCCGGATTCCAATCGTTATCCCGATCAGGATGGGGCAGCCGCAAGGCATGAGCCGCAGTCCACAGGACGCGGCCTCCGAGCGAACACCCGATCCGACCGAGACCCGACCGCACCTTCGTAAGGGAGCACGCATGGCAACCCGTGCCGTCGCCCGTCGTCACGCAGGCGGGACCAGTAGCGTTCGCGCCGCAGGCGGGGAAGTCGCCGACCGCGACCTCGTCGGCATGTACCTGGACGAGATCGCGCGTACCCCGCTGCTCGACGCCGCCAGGGAAGTGGAACTGTCCCGTGAGATCGAAGCGGGCGTCTATGCCGAACGCATACTCGCGGCGGAAGCCGACTCCGGTCTGCCCGACGGGGCGGGCGGTGACGCCCGGCGCGAGGAGCTGGAGGCGATCGTCGCCGCCGGCGAGCGTGCCAAGGACGTCTTCATCCGCTCCAACCTCCGCCTTGTCGTGGCCGTGGCCCGGCGCTACCCGCGCAGTGGTCTGCCGCTCCTCGACCTGATCCAGGAGGGGAACGCGGGCCTGGTGCGCGCCGTCGAGAAGTTCGACTACGCCAAGGGCTTCAAGTTCTCCACCTACGCCACCTGGTGGATCCGACAGGCCATCACCCGCTCCATAGCCGACCAGTCCCGCACCATCCGGCTCCCGGTCCACCTCGTCGAGGAACTGGGCCGAATCCGCCGTGTGCAGCGGGAGTTCAACCGCGAGCACGGCCGCGACGCCGAACCGGCGGAGATCGCCGAGGAGTTGGCCTCCACCCCGGAGCGCGTCACCGACGTGCTGGACTGGGCACGCGACCCGGTCTCGCTGAACATGTCGGTCGACGCCGAGGGAGAGACCGAATTCGGTGATCTGGTGGAGGACGGCGCGGCCCCGTCACCCGAGGATTCGGTGCTCGTCATGCTCCGCCGGGAGGAGCTGGACGGCCTCATCGACCGCCTCGATGACAGAACTGCCTCGATCATCCGGTCCCGTTACGGGATTGTGGACGGCCGAGAGCGTACGCTGACAGAGGTAGGCAAGCAGCACGGCCTGACGCGAGAGCGTATTCGCCAGATCGAAAAGCATGCCCTGGCGGATCTGAAGCGGATGGCACGTGCCACTGGCCTGGACGAATACGAAGCCGCCTGAGGCCGGGCGCGCTTCCACAAGGCCCTTCGGGGCCCCATAGACCCGGACCCCGGTGCAACCCCCCCCGCACCGGGGTTCGGCTTGTCCGCGACCGGTCCCGGATTCGGGTGCGCCGCCTGAACCGGCCCGGGCGCCGCGGATGAGACGCTTCGGCGTATGGGTGAGAACGACGGCAGCGACGCCGGGTCCGGCGCGGCGCGGCCGCACGAGGACGAACCGCACCACGAAGGGCTCGGGACCCGGCTGAACTGGCTGCGGGCCGGAGTGCTCGGTGCCAACGACGGCATCGTGTCCACGGCGGGCCTGGTCGTGGGTGTCGCCGGGGCCACCGACTCGCGGTCCGCGCTGCTGACCGCGGGCCTCGCCGGACTGATGGCCGGATCGCTGTCGATGGCGGCGGGCGAGTATGTCTCCGTCAGCACCCAGCGCGACTCCGAGCAGGCCGCGCTCGCCCTCGAACGCGAGGAGCTGGCCGCGACCCCGCAGGCCGAACTCGACGAGCTGACCGGTCTGCTGGAGGACCGCGGGATCAGCCACGACCTGGCCCGCGAGGTCGCCGAGCAGCTCACCGAACGCGACGCGCTGGGCGCGCACGCCCGGGTGGAGCTGGGCATCGACCCCGACGAACTCGCCAATCCGTGGCACGCCGCCGGGGCGAGCTTCGTGGCCTTCACCGTGGGCGCGCTGCTGCCGCTGCTGGCGATCGTGCTGCCGCCGCAGTCCTGGCGGCTGGGAGTCACCGTCGTCTCGGTGCTGCTGGCGCTCGTCGGCTGCGGCTGGATGAGCGCCCGGCTGGGCAGCGCGCCGGTCCGCCCCGCCGTGGTCCGCAACGCGGCGGGCGGGGCGATCGCGATGGCGGTGACCTACGCGGTCGGCGCGCTGCTGGGTGCGGCCGGCGCCTGAGCGATCGGCCACTGCGCCGCGCCCATGTCGACGGCCTCGGTCTCCGGGTCCGCGCCGGCCGCCGCAGCCGCTTCCGCCGCCAGCCGCCGGGCCTCGCCCTTCCTGCCGGTGCGGATCGTGTACGTCACCAGCAGCGCCGTCACCACCAGCGGCAGGGTGTTGGACACGCCGACCATGGTGTCGGTGGAGAGCTGGTAGACCAGCACGGCCTTCACCGACGCCTCCAGGACGAAGGCCACACCCCAGATCACCGTCAGCCTGCGCTGCACGGCACGGAAGCCCGGGTACTGGTCCCACAGGCCGTTCCACCGGGCGACGCCCTCGGCGCTGCCGTCGGTGGCGAACTTCCGGCCGAAGTAGAACATCAGCGGCCGCTCCAGCACGAGGCTGACCAGGAAGGCCAGGCCGATCAGACCGGTCAGCGCCGAGTCCTTGAGGAAGATCATCCGGCTGCTGTTGTACGCGAGCGCCCCGAGCGCGCCCAGCAGCAGCGTCAGCAGGATGAGCATGCCGAACTCGTCCACCCTGCGGTGCAGCGCGAAGTACAGCCCGATCTCCAGCGCGGGCCACGCCGAGATGATCAGCAGCGCGGGCACCTCGTGCACACCCCGGCCGGTGAGCTGGTTGTACGTGATCCACGGCAGCAGCATGCTGAACAGGACCGTCGGTCCCCAGCTCTGAAGCACCTTCAGCGTGCGGGCATGCGAATGGGCAGCGTTCATGGCCCCGTCCTACTTTCCCCGTAGATCCCCGTGGCGAAGCCCCCCAGGCGTTCGCACGGGTGATCGTAGAGTCATTGGGGCCTGCGCGTCTGTAGGGAAACGCCGATCGCGACAGTGATCGCGCACACCAAGCCCGTCCACAGCACGGCGTGCGAGCCCGAGAACGTACACAGCAGAACCGCCAACGCCGAGACAGGCAAGGTGAGTTGCTGCGCCAGCCCGCGTTTGTTGTGGCGTGCGTGCAGGGCCCAGACGGTGAACAGGAAGATCGCCGTGGGCAGGGTGACGGACGCCGTGGCGGTCCGGGTGGAGATCTCCGAGGTGCCGACCGCCTGCTCCACCGCGATCTCCAGCCCGGCGCCGATCGCCGCCGCCGAGCTGAAGACCGCGTAGTGGCCGTAACCCCACAGGAACGCCTGGCGGTTGGAGGCCAGATGGTCGTGGATGGGGACGGCGAAGTAGATCCACCACGCGGCGAACACGATCAGCAGTCCGCCCACTGCGATGGGCAGCAGATCGGCCAGCGCCCGGTTCTCGTCGACGGCGGACTGCACGGCGACGGTCGCGGCGGACACCGACTCGCCCAGGACGATGATGGTGAACAGCCCGTAGCGTTCGGCGATGTGCTCCGGATGCCAGGTCGTGGGGGAGGACAGCTCCGCCAGCGGAGGCACCGACATCTCGGCGACCGCCATCACCAGGAACGCCCACACCGGCGGTGCGCCCAGTGGGAGCAGCAGGATCAGCCAGCCCGCCTGGCACAGCGCCACCCCGGCCGCGTACCGCAGCGCCGTGGCCCGCGCCGGGCCGCTCTCCGAGCGCGCCGCCCGCAGCCACTGCGTCACCAGCGCCAGCCGCATCACGGTGTACCCGCACACCGTCAGCCGGAAGTCGCCGTCGTCGAACGCCCGCGGCACCCCGGCCGCCAGCATCAGCACACCCACGATCTGCACCAGCGTGGTGATCCGGTACGGCACGTCGTCCGTGTCGTACGCCGACGCGAACCAGGAGAAGTTGACCCAGGCCCACCAGATCGCGAAGAAGACCAGCAGATAGCCGGTCAGCCCGTGCCCGGTGTGGCCGCCCGCCACCGCGTGCACCAGGCGGGCGCCCGCCTGCGCCACCGCGACCACGAAGCAGAGGTCGAAGAACAGCTCCAGCGGGGTGGAGGCGCGGTGCTCCTCGGTACGGCTGCGCGCCGCCATCCGGCGCAGCGCGGGACCGGCCGCGCCGTGCCCGGGCCTCGGCCTGCGGCTCGCGCCTCCGGGGGCCGCGCCCGGTGTCGTCGGTTCACTCATGCAGGACACCTTGCGGGACCGCGCGCGGCGCGCGCACGCCAACGCGCAGTCCGGCAGGGCACCAGGGCCGTACCAGGGCCGTGCCGGAGCGGTGGAGGACGCCGGCCCGGGCGCCCTCCACGACCCCGCGCGGGTCAGAGGTGCGAGGCTCCCCTGCGGCGGCGCAGGCCGACCACGGTCAGCAGCCCGCCCGCGAGGACCAGCGCGCCGGCGGCCAGCCCGATGGTGCGGGTCCGGTCGTTGGCACCGGTGTGCGCGAGCGTGCCGGTGGGCGTCGTGGTCGCGGCCGACGGGGCGGCCGTCCCGTCGGTGGCCGTCGGCGACGGCGTGGCCGTCGGGGTGCTTCCCGCCGGCGCGGAGGAACTCGGCGTCGGCGTCGGGGTCGGCGTCCCGTCTCCGCTGTAGCCGAGCAGTTCGAGCGAGCCCTCGGCCTCGGCGACCGGCGAGGGGTTACCCGTCGCGAGGCTGACCTGCGACATGAGTTGGCCGATGGTGAGGCTCACCGCCCGCTTCTGGTCGGAGCTGAAGCGCAGGTCGTACCGGTGCTTCTGGCCCTTCGCGAAGCCCGCCGGGATCTCCGGCAGCCACCACTCGTTGCTGGTCTTGTCGATCCGCCGCAGCCGCACCCACGCGCCGTCGACCTTCACGTCGACGTTGACCGTCCGCATCGACTCGTCGCCCGGGGCGTGCCCGCCCGACAGGTCCAGGAGGGTGCGCAGCTTCGAGCTGAACGCGCCGCCGCTGTTGTTGTCCACCTCCAGCCAACTGGTGCCCGGCGTGGCGTAGCCGACCTTCGCGGCCGGGCCGAACTTCTCGGTCACCTTGCCCACGGTGATCTCCGGGGTGGCCTTGAACGCGGCGATCTCGGTGAGGCTGGCGAGGTTGACCCCCGCGTCGTTCGCCGGGAAGCGGGACGTCAGGCCGACGGTGAACTTCCAGGTCAGGTGGGAGTGCGCGGGCACCGCGAAGGCCGCCCCCGGCTTGGTGCCGTGCGGCATGAACGTCACCAGCGCGGCGGCGTCCTCGGCCGACACCAGGCTGTCCGTGGCCGGAGCCGACACCGGGGTGACGGTGATCTTCACATCGCCGCTGTTGACCGGGCTCGGCCCATCCGGGATGCCGAAGACGGTGCCTTCGTACTCCGCGGGCTTGCCCGAGTCGTTGGACACGGTCAGCACCGTCGACGCGGTGGCCCCGCCCCGGGTGAGCGGCGCGGACGGAGTGACCGCGCTCCACTTGACGCTGATGTCGCCGGAGTCGGCATGCGCGGCCGCGGGGAGCGCCAGGGAACCGGCGATCGAGGCGGCGGCCACGGCCGTGGCGGCGATGAGGCGTGGACGGCGGGCTGCGACGCGGTGGGTGTTGGCGGACATGGGATTCCCCCCCAAGGGAACGGTGGCCACCTCGCTGTGGCCGCTGTGTGCGATGTGGCCATTCTCATGACCGCAGTTCACCGCCCAGTGGGTGAATCGTCACCTCCGGGTAACAGCCGCACAGCCCCACTCACCTGCGGCGATGCGGAACCTACCGCTCCAGTGTCCCGCCGGTGAGGAACCGTTCGATCCGCTCCACATAGGGGCCGATCCCGATGCCCTGCGCGGCCAGCCAGCCGTCCGCGTAGTACTTCTCCAGATACCGCTCGCCCGGGTCGCACAGCAGGCCCACCACGCTGCCGCTCTCGCCGCGCTCACGCATCTCGGAGATGATCCGGAACGCCGCCCACAGCCCGGTGCCGGTCGAGGCGCCCGCCCGCCGGCCCAGGAGGCGCTCCAGGACGCGGACGGAGGCGATGGAGGCGGCGTCCGGGACGCGCATCATGCGGTCGATCGCCCCCGGGATGAAGCTCGGCTCCACCCGCTGGCGGCCGATCCCCTCGATACGGGAGCCGGTGTCCGTGGTGAACTCCGGGTCGTGGTCGCGCCAGCCGGGGAAGAAGGCGGAGTTCTCCGGGTCGGCCACGCAGATCCCGGTGGTCGCCTGGATGTAGCGCACGTACCTCGCCAGCGTCGCCGAGGTGCCCCCGGTGCCCGCCGTGGCCACGATCCAGGCCGGGACCGGGAACCGCTCGGCGGACATCTGCCGGAAGATCGATTCGGCGATGTTGTTGTTGCCGCGCCAGTCGGTGGCCCGCTCCGCGTACGTGAACTGGTCCATGTAGTGGCCGCCGGTCTCCCGCGCCAGCCGCGCGGCCGTCTCGTACACCTCGCAGGGGTCGTCGACGAGATGACATCGGCCGCCGTGGAACTCGATCAGCTCGATCTTCGCCTGCACGGTGCTGCGGGCCATCACCGCGACGAACGGCACCCCGATCAGCCGGGCGAAGTACGCCTCCGAGACCGCCGTCGAGCCGCTGGACGCCTCGATCACCGGGCGGCCGGGCCGTACCCATCCGTTGCAGAGGGCGTAGAGGAACAGCGACCGGGCCAGCCGGTGCTTGAGCGAGCCCGTCGGGTGGGTGGACTCGTCCTTGAGGTAGAGGTCGACGCCCCAGTCCGGCGGCAGCGGCACCGACAGCAGGTGGGTGTCGGCGGAGCGGTTCGCGTCGGCCTGGACGCGCCGGACGGCCTCGCTCAGCCAGGTCCGGTACGCCGGGTCCGACCGGTCGATGTCGAGTTCGTCTGAGGGTGATGGCTGCATGCGGCCAGGTATATCCGCCACGTTGGCTCAAACGGACACTTGGGGTATCTCCCCGCACCCGCTTGAGCAGGCGCGACGGCCGGGCCGGAGCCCATTCGCCGTACCCTGGAGCCATGAGCACCACGCCCGGCCCCACCCCGGAAGAGACGCCCGCCGACGCCCACGGCGAGGCGCCCGTCGACTCCTCCGCCGCCACCTCCGGCGGGAGCGCCGGCACCGCGCCCAAGGGGAACCCCGCAGCGCTGGTCTTCGACGATCCGCTGGACCGGCCGTCGTCCGACGACACCGACCGCGGCTGGGGCGAGCGGTCCGGCGGCTCGGGGGACGACGACTTCACGCGCTTCCTCAACGAGAAGCCGCCGCACCACCTCTGAGCGGACCGGATCAGGAGCCGCCACCGCTGCGCGGGGCGACCAGCGCGTCCCGGATGTCCCGCAGCAGGGTGATCTCCTCGATCTCGGTCACCTTCTCCTCGACCTCGGTGTGCTTGCGCTTGGCCGCCTGCCGGGCCAGGTACCGGGACATCGGCACGACCATCAGGAAGTACACCACCGCGGCCGTGATCAGGAAGGTCAGCAGCGCGCCGAGCACCGATCCCCACAGGATGTGGATACCGCTGATGGCCTGGCCCTTCGCGTCCACCTTGCACGGGCCCTTCAGGCAGGACGAGTAGTTGTCGAGGGCCTTGGTGCCGAACGCGCCGACCAGCGGGTTGATGACCCCGTTGACCACGGAGTTCACCACGCTGGTGAACGCGGCACCGATGACCACCGCGACCGCGAGGTCGATCACGTTCCCGCGCGTGATGAATTCCTTGAAGCCCGCGAGGAGGCTCGGCTTGCTGTTGTCGGTCACAGCGGTCCCTCTGTTTCCCTGGCGCCGATGAGGCGGAATGGTGGATTCCGCCATCGAAGGCAGTCGGGTGTCCGCGTGTCCAATCGCCGTTCACGAAAGGGTGATTCAGCACAGCGCCACCGCCAGCGGGGACGCGAGGGCGGCCCCGGAGAGCGCGGCGGCGGTGCGGCGTGGCACGGACAGCAGGACCAGCGCGGCACCGGGCGGGCCCGGGACCGCGACGACCGGCACCCCCGAGGCGACGACGCGTGCCCCCGCCAGCACGTCGACCCGGTCGCCGGGGCGCAGCAGCGCGACGGCCGCGGCGTCCGCGATCCGGACCGGCGCCCTGACCTGCTCGCCGCCCGCGTCACGCGGCACTCGCACCGGGCCGTGGGCGTCGGAGGCGTCGTGCGTCGCGGGTGGACCCGGTGGGCGCCGACGCCCCACCACCGCGCCACCGAGGGGGCCCGGCGGTAGCTGTGCCCGCGCCGCCGGCCCACGCGCCGCCGCCACCGGCCGTGGCGCGGCCCCGTAGGCCGCTGAACCGGCGAGCGCGGCCGCGGTGACGGCCAGCCCGGCCGCGAGCGTGCGCCGCCCCACGGCCCCGCCCAGCAGTGGGCGCCGCCCACCGGCTCTGATCGGCGGGAAGTCCGGCACCGCGCGGCCCGGCGGGGCGTACTGCTCGGGTGTGCGCGGCCCGACCGGCGAGTTGGGGGAGGGGTACGAGGACATGGGGGACCACCGCCTGGCGTGAGAGGGAAGCGGACCGGGAGATCCGGTCGACGCATCCACCTTCGCGCACTCCGCTGACATGCCCCGAAGTCCTGTGGACAACCAGCCAGTTGTGGATAACCCGGCCACCCGTGAGAGTGAGCGGCCGGTCCACCCACGCCGCGACAGCCCGATGGGCCCGCGCCCACAGGCCAACGGCCCCGCGCCGGCGGGCCAGCGGCGCCCCGTCGACGAGCTCACGGCCCACCCGTGGCTACGCCCACGGGCCCCACCCGCGGCTACGGCAGGATGATCCCCGTGTCCTGGCCGCCCAGCGCGTCCACGCACAGGCAGGAGCGCTCGTCGCTGTCCGGCAGCGCGCCGATCACGTCGAAGAGCACGTCCCGCATCCGGCCCACGTTGGCCGCGAAGACCTCGAGCACCTCCTCGTGGGAGACGCCCTCGCCGGTGTCGGCGCCCGCGTCCAGGTCGGTGACGAGGGTCAACGACGTGTAGCAGAGGCCGAGTTCACGGGCGAGCACGGCCTCGGGGTGGCCGGTCATGCCGACCACGGACCAGCCCTGCGCGGCGTGCCAGAGCGACTCCGCGCGGGTCGAGAAGCGCGGGCCCTCGACGACCACGAGTGTGCCGCCGTCGACCGCCTCCCAGCCGCTCGCCCGCGCGGTGTCCACGGCGGCCCTGCGGCCGACGGGGCAGTAGGGGTCGGCGAAGGTCACGTGCACCACGTTCGGCACCTGGCCGTCGGCCCGCGTCTCACCGTCGAAGTACGACTGGGCGCGGGACTTGGTGCGGTCCACGAGCTGGTCGGGCACCAGCAGGGTGCCGGGGCCGTACTGCGCGCGCAGCCCGCCCACGGCGCACGGCCCGAGGACCTGGCGCGCGCCGACGGACCGCAGGGCCCACAGATTGGCCCGGTAGTTGATCTTGTGCGGCGGCAGGGTGTGCTTGCGGCCGTGCCGCGGCAGGAACGCCACCCGGCGTCCGCCGACCTCACCGAGGAAGAGCGAGTCGCTCGGCGGGCCATAGGGAGTGTCGACGGTGATTTCCGTCACATCGTCGAGGAACGAGTAGAAACCGGACCCGCCGATGACGCCGATCTCGGCCCGCGCTTGCGTCGCACTGCTGCTCTCCACCATGGAGATCACCCTAATCCGGCGCCTTGGGCGCGACGAACCCCCGCCGCGAAGACGACGGGGGTTCGTAAGGTCTGCGGTGCCCGTACCCGGCTACCGGGCCGCGGGCGCGTCCGGGCCTAGGCCGCGGACGTGCTGCTGGTGGACGAGGAGCCCTTGCTCGCGCTCGACGAGGAGCTGGTCGACGAGCCCGCGGGCTTGCTGTCGGCCTTGCTGCCGGAGCCGCTGTCCGAGCCGCCGCTCTTGGTGGCGGGCGCGCTGCTCGACGAGGAGCCGCGGCTGTCGGTCCGGTAGAAACCGGAGCCCTTGAAGACCACGCCCACGGCGGAGAAGACCTTGCGCAGGCGTCCGCTGCAGTTGGGGCACACCGTGAGCGCGTCATCGGTGAACTTCTGCACCGCCTCGAGGCCCTCGCCGCACTCGGTGCACTGGTACTGGTACGTCGGCACTTGCTCCTCCTGGCACTCTCACTCGTTGAGTGCTAACGACGTTCAATAGTGCAGTATTTCCCGGCGTCAGTCCACCTTGACCGGCGGACGGTGACCGATCACACCCGCGGCGACCACTCCACGGGAGTGCGGCACCAGGCGTCCGCGCAGCCCCATGAGCACCGCCAGGGCCAGCGCCGTACCGGCCAGCGGCACGGTGAAACCGGCGTGCGGGCCCACATGGTCGGCGAGCAGACCGGCCGCGGTGACGGCCACGGCCTGGCCGAGGGCGACCGAGCCGGTCAGCCAGGTGAAGGCCTCGGTGCGGGTCGCGCTCGGCACCAGCGCGTCCACCAGGGTGTAGCCGGTGATCAGCGCGGGCGCGATGCACAGGCCGACCAGCAGCCCGAGCGCGGCGAGCAGCGGTACGGCGTGTGCGGCCCACAGCGGGGCCGTGGCCAGCGTCAGGGCCGCGTACGCCGCCAGCAGGCGGCTGCGCGGGCTGCGCCGCCAGGAGATGGCGCCGTAGACCACACCGGCCAGCATGTTCCCGGCCGCGAAGGTGCCGTAGAGCACACCGCTCAGGCCAGGGCGGCCGATGTCCTGGGTGACGGCGGTCAGTGACACCTGCATGCCGCCGAAGACCGCGCCGATGCCCAGGAAGGCGACGGCGAGCGCCCGCACGCCGGGGACGGACAGCGCCGAGGGGTGCTTCACGCGCGCCCCGGCGGCCGGGCGGTGCGGGACGGGGGCGGTGCTTCGCTGCGCGGCGAAGAGGATTCCGCCCACCAGGGTCAGCGCGGCCTCGGTGAGCAGCCCGGCGGCCGGGTGCACCGCAGTGCACAGCGCGGTGGCCAGCACCGGGCCGATCACGAAGGTGAACTCGTCCGTCACCGACTCGAAGGCCGCCGCGGTCGTCATCAGGGGCGAGGCGGACGAGGACGGCGTCCCCGTGCTGTGCAGCGCCACGGCCCAGCGGGCCCGCACCATGGGGCCGACCTGGGGGACGGTGGCACCCGAGGGCACGGCGGCGGCGAAGAGCGCCCAGACGGGCGCGTGGGCCAGCGCCAGGGCCACCAGAGCGACGACGGCGGCGGAGTGCAGGACGACACCGGGCAGCAGCACCGCGCGCTGCCCCAGCCGGTCGGCGAGCCGGCCGGCGCGCGGCGCGCACAGGGCCATCGAGACACCGGTGACGGCCGCGACGGAGCCAGCGGTCCCGTAGGAGCCGGTGGTGTGCTCCACGAGCAGCACGATGCCGATGGTGAGCATCGCGAAGGGCTGCCGTGCGGCGAAGCCGGGGAGGAGGAAGGCCCAGGCGCCCGGAGTGCGCAGAAGCTGCCGGTAACCCGGCTTCACGGGTGCGGGCGGCGCCTTGTGCGGCGCGGTGGGCGTGCCGGCCGTGCTGGACGGCGAGGTGCTGGACGACGAGGGAGTGGACACCGTGGATGCCACGGCCTGGTCTTTCTGCTGCCTGGTAGCGCGGGTCGCGGGGGTGCCCGCGTGTCGCGCCGAGAGCCGTCCGCTAGCGCGGGATACCGCGCCGGCTCTGCGTCAGACAGAGGTTGAACTCGACAAGTACCTCATCATGATACGCGGCCCCCGCCGCGGCCCGCTGCCCGCTTCCCGCCGCAGGCCGCTCAGCGGTGCCCCAGCCAGCCGGCGAGCTTGCCGCCCCGGCCGACCGCGCGCAGCCGGTCCTCGGCGGCGTCCCGTACCGGGTCGGTGGTCACCACCAGCAGCTCGTCGCCGCGCCGCAGCACCGTCGAGGGCAGCGGCACGAAGCTGGTGCCCTCGCGCACCACCAGCGTGACTGCGGCGCCCGCGGGCAGCCGCAGCTCGTTGACCTCGACGCCGTGCATGCGGGAGCCGTCCGGGATGGCGACGGAGAGCAGATGGCCGCGGAGCCGCTCGAGGGGCGCGGACTCGATGCCGAGGTCGGCGCCGCCGCTGTCACCGGCCAGCCGCAGGCGCCGGGCGAGCCAGGGCAGGGTCGGGCCCTGCACCAGGGTGTAGAAGATCACCAGGACGAAGACGATGTTGAAGATCCGCTTGCTGTCCGCGACCCCGGCCACCATGGGGATGGTGGCGAGCACGATCGGCACCGCGCCGCGCAGCCCCGCCCAGGACATCAGGGCCTGCTCGCGCCAGGGGATGCGGAACGGCACCAGGCTGGCCACCACGGAGGCGGGGCGGGCCACAGCGGTCAGGATCAGGCCGATCACCAGGGCGGGCACGATGTCGTCGCCCAGCTCGTGCGGGGTGACCAGCAGGCCCAGCAGGACGAACAGGCCGATCTGGGCGATCCAGCCGAGCCCCTCGGCGAAACCGCGGGTGGCCGGCCCGTGCGGCAGTTTCGCGTTGCCCAGGATCAGCGAGGCGACGTAGACGGCCAGGAAGCCCGAGCCGTGCGCGATGGCGCCGGCCGCGTAGGCGCCGACCGCGATGGCCATCACCGCGATCGGGTACAGACCGGAGGCGGGCAGTGCCAGGTGCTTGATCGCGTAGGCGCCCAACCAGCCGACCGCCAGCCCTATGGCGGCGCCGATGACCAGCTCCAGCGCGATCTCGCCCAGCAGTTGGTACCAGTGCTCGACCGGTCCCGCGGCGGAGAAGGCCACCACCAGGATGACCACGGGGGCGTCGTTGAAGCCCGACTCCGCCTCCAGGACACCGGTCACCCTCTTGGGCAGCGGGACGTTGCGCAGCACGGAGAAGACCGCCGCCGCGTCGGTCGACGACACCACCGCGCCGATGATCAGTGCCTGCCGCCAGTCCAGGTCGACCAGATAGTGCGCGGCGCTCGCGGTGATCAGCACGCTCAGCAGCAGCCCGAAGGTGGAGAGCACCGCGGCCGCGGGCAGCACCGGCTTGATCGCCTGCCACTTCGTGCCGAGTCCACCTTCGGCCAGAATCACCACAAGTGCGGCATAGCCCAGCACTTGGGTCAATTGCACATTGTCGAAGGTGAAGCCGAAAAGGCCGTCCTGGCCGATGACGACGCCGATGCCGAGGTAGATGAGCAGGGTCGGCAGACCGCTGCGTGAGGCGAGGCGGACGGCGACGACGGCGACCAGCAGGACCGAGGCGCCGACGAGCAGGATCTCGTTGAGGTGGTGGACAGTCAGGGTGGCGGTCCTTTCAACTTCGTTGCCTTGCCTAACATTTTACCCGCTCTTGACGTTCCATGGTCACATCAAGGTCACCTCCGCGCCCGTGGCGGGGTCCGGGAAGACTCCGCGTCCAGCCGCCACAGGGCGTGCGCCTATGGTTGCCCTTGCACCAAGAGCACCCTGATCACCGGTCCGCCCTGCCCCCTCGAAGGACAGCGATGCCCGCTCGGAAGAAGTCCCGCCGCCTACGCCTGATCGTGATCGCGTTCGTGCTGCTGCTCGTGACGGGCATGGGATACGGGTCCTACTGGGGCGTGAGCACCGTGCGTGCGTCGTTCCCGCAGACCTCGGGCTCGCTCAAGCTCAAGGGCCTGTCGGGACCGGTCGATGTGATGCGCGACGGCAACGGCATCCCGCAGATCTACGCCGACACCCCGGCCGATCTCTTCCGCGCCCAGGGCTTCGTGCAGGCGCAGGACCGCTTCTACGAGATGGACGTGCGCCGCCACCTCACCTCGGGGCGGCTGTCGGAGATGTTCGGCAAGGGGCAGGTGGAGACCGACGCCTTCCTGCGCACCCTCAACTGGCACGGCATCGCGCAGCAGGAGTACGACACCAAGCTCAGCGCCACCACCAAGCAGTACCTGCAGGCGTACACCGACGGCGTCAACGCGTACCTGAAGGACCACAGCGGTGCCGGGCTCTCGGTGGAGTACGCGGCCCTGGGCTTCGTCAACAACTACAAGCCGCAGCCCTGGACGCCGGTCGACTCGGTCGCCTGGCTCAAGGCGATGGCGTGGGACCTGCGCGACAACATGCAGGACGAGATCGACCGCGCCCTGAGCACCAGCCGCCTCAGCCAGGCGCAGATCGCGCAGCTCTACCCCGCCTACCCTTATGCGCGAAACCGCCCGATCGTGGACGCCGGCAGCGTCGACAAGACCACCGGCACGTACCAGCCCGCGTCGACCGGCGGCCCGCAGGGGCTCAGCAACGCCGTCAACTCGCAGCTCTCCGGCATCTCGCAGATCATCGACCAGATGCCCGCGCTGCTCGGCCCCGCGGGCGACGGCATCGGCTCCAACTCGTGGGTGGTGTCGGGCAAATACACGACCACGGGCGAGCCGCTGCTCGCCAACGACCCGCACCTGGCGCCGCAACTGCCCTCGCTCTGGTACCAGATGGGGCTGCACTGCCGCACCGTGAGCGCCGCGTGCCCGTACGACGTGGCCGGATACACCTTCTCCGGCATGCCCGGCGTGATCATCGGCCACAACCAGGACATCGCCTGGGGCATGACCAACCTGGGCGCCGACGTGACCGACCTGTACCTGGAGAAGGTCACGGCGAACACGTACCTGTACGACGGCAAGCAGCTGCCCTTCAAGACGCACCAGGAGACGATCAAGGTCGCGGGCGGCAAGGACCGCACCATCACGGTGCGCGAGACCAACAACGGCCCGGTGATCTCCGACCGCAGCGACGAGATCCGCACCCTCGGCCAGAACGCGTCGGTGGCGAACCCGCCGGGCGGGGTCAACGGCGGCTACGCGGTCGCCCTGAGATGGACGGCACTCACCCCTTCGAAGTCGATGGACGCGGTCTTCGAGCTCGACCGGGCCACCGACTTCAAGGGATTCCGCGCCGCCGCCGCCGACTTCGCGGTGCCCTCGCAGAACCTGATCTACGCCGACACCAAGGGCAACATCGGCTACCAGGCGCCCGGCCAGGTGCCGATCCGCCAGGCGGGCGTCGACGGCAGGTACCCGGCCCCCGGCTGGGACTCGCACTACGCATGGACGGGCAAGTACATCCCGTTCAAGTCGATGCCGTACGAGTACAACCCGTCACGCGGCTACATCGTCACCGCGAACCAGGCCGTCATCGACCAGAGCAAGTACCCGTACCTGCTCACCGAGGACTGGGGATACGGCACCAGGAGTCAGCGGATCAACGACCTCATCGCGTCCAAGATCAAGGACGGCGGCAAGGTCTCCATGGACGACATGCAGTCCATGCAGGGCGACAGCAGCAGTGAGATCGCCAAGCTGCTGGTGCCCTACCTGCTGAAGGTCGACATCACCAACGACAAGCACGACTACGTGCGGGGCGCGCAGAAGCTGCTGGAGGGCTGGGACTACAACCAGGACGCGGACTCCGCGGCGGCGGCGTACTTCAACGCGGTCTGGCGCAACGTGCTCAAGCTGGCGTTCGGCAACAAGCTGCCCAAGGAACTGCGCCCCGAGGGCCAGTGCCTGCGGGTGCTGCCTGCCGGGCAGACGGGACCGGTCGACAACCTCAACGGCGAGAGCCCCACCATCAGGGAGTGCGGCGAGCGCGACCCCGCCGACGCGCAGCCGGACGGCGGCGACCGCTGGTTCGAGGTGGTGCGCAACCTCCTGCCCAACCAGAACAGCCCCTGGTGGACGATGTCCACCACCGCGTTCTTCACCGGCGACACCAACAAGGCGCACCGTACCGACCGCGACCAGCTCCTCGAACAGGCCATGAGGGACGCCCGCTACGAGCTGACCGCCAAGCTCGGCAAGGACATGGACACCTGGAGCTGGGGCCGGCTGCACAAGCTGGAGCTCAAGAACCAGACCCTGGGCACCGACGGCCCCTCGGTCGTCAAGTGGCTGCTCAACCGCGGCCCCTACCAGCTCGGCGGCGGTGAGGCGGCCGTGGACGCGACCGGCTGGAACGCGGCGGGCGGCTACGACGTGGTGTGGGTGCCGTCGATGCGGATGGTCGTCAACCTCCAGGACTTCGACAAGTCCCGGTGGATCAACCTCACCGGCGCCTCAGGGCACGTCTACAGCGCCCATTACACCGACCAGACCGGCATGTGGGCCAACGGCGAACTGCTGCCCTGGGCGTTCACCGCTCCCCAGGTGGAGAAGGCGACCAAGCAGAAGATGGCGCTCACGCCGTAGTGCCGCGGCCCACGCCCCAGCCCTGCCGTGAACCCGTGCCGAACCCGTCCTGAACGCGTTCAGGACGGGAAGCGGTGCACCCCTTCCGGTGTGACCGCCAGATGCACCGGGTGGTCGTGCGGTTCCCTCGGGACGTGCGCGACCACCTCGTGCGGATAGAGCAGCACCAGGAGCAGCGGTTCCGCCCCGGCCGCCTGGAGCCGCGCGAGCACCCGGTCGTACGATCCGCCTCCGCGCCCCAGCCGTACCCCGGTCGCGTCCACCGCGAGACCCGGCAGCAGCACGGCGCTCACCTCGGTGACCGCCTCCCGCCCCAGCCGCTCGCCGGTCGGCTCCCACAGGCCGCGCCTGGTGCGCTCCAGCGCCCGCGGCCCCCGGTACACCGCCCAGTCCAGGTCGTTGTCGGGCAGGAGCACCGGCAGCAGCACCCGCGTCCCGGCGTCCCGCAGCGCGTCGATCAGCTCCCTGGTGCCGGGTTCCGCGCCCATGGAGACATATGCGGCGACGGTGCCGCCTGCCGCCAGCTCGGGCAGCTCCCGTACCCTCGTGGCCAGTGCCGCGCCCGCCGCCTCGCGTGCCGCCGCGGTCAAGCCGCGCCGGGCCCGCAGGAGTTCCGCCCGCAGCTCGGCCTTCTCATCAGGGGCTTCCCTCATACCACGCACAACCGCCGCCTATCAGCCACAATCAACCAGATCTTCATCTACAGCACATTCAGGCCCGCTAATGTGCCCCCATGACGCACTCACGTACCCGGCTCAGCAAGGCTGTCATTCCGGCGGCCGGTCTCGGCACCCGGTTCCTCCCGGCGACCAAGGCGACGCCGAAGGAAATGCTGCCCGTGGTGGACAAGCCCGCCATCCAGTACGTGGTCGAGGAGGCGGTCTCCGCGAACCTCTCCGATGTGCTCATGATCACCGGCCGCAACAAGCGTGCCCTGGAGGACCACTTCGACCGCAATTACGAGCTCGAAGAGGCACTCACCCGCAAGGGCGACGAGTCACGGCTCGCCCGGGTCCGCGAGTCCAGCGACCTCGCCACCATGCACTATGTACGCCAGGGTGACCCGCGCGGCCTGGGCCACGCCGTGCTCTGCGCCGAGCCGCACGTCGGCGACCAGCCGTTCGCCGTCCTCCTCGGCGACGACTTGATAGACCCGCGCGACCCGCTGCTGTCCCGCATGATCGACGTCCAGGAGCGGCACGGCGGCAGTGTGATCGCCCTCATGGAGGTCGACCCCTCCCAGATCCACCTGTACGGATCCGCCGCCATAGTGCCCACCGACGACGACGACGTCGTGCGCGTCACGGACCTGGTCGAGAAGCCGCACCCCGAGCAGGCGCCGTCCAACTACGCGATCATCGGCCGCTATGTGCTCGACCCGGCCGTCTTCGAGGCGATCAAGAAGACCGAGCCCGGCCGCGGCGGCGAGATCCAGCTGACCGACGCGCTGCGGGAGCTGTCGCACCGCGACGACAGCGGCGGCCCGGTGCACGGCGTGGTCTTCCACGGCCGCCGCTACGACACCGGCGACCGCGGGGACTATCTGCGTGCGATTGTCCGACTGGCATGCGAACGTGATGACCTGGGGCCCGATTTCCGGACCTGGCTGCGTTCGTACGTCACCGAGGAGATGCAAGAGTGAGTCATGACGCCGACCGAGTGTGGTCCGTCTCCGAACATCTCGACAGCATCCTGGGGCAACTCGCCCCGCTGGAGCCGATCGAGCTGCAACTCCTGGACGCGCAGGGCTGCGTACTGGTCGAGGACGTCACCGTGCCGGGCGCGCTGCCACCCTTCGAGAACAGCTCCATGGACGGGTACGCCGTCCGTACCGCCGACATCAAGGCGGCGACCGAGGAGCACCCCGCCGTCCTCGACGTGATCGGCGACGTGGCGGCGGGCAGCGGGGAGCTGCCCACCGTCGGACCCGGCCAGGCCGCGCGGATCATGACCGGCGCCCCGCTGCCGCCCGGCGCCGAGGCCGTCGTCCCCGTCGAGTGGACCGACGGCGGCACCGGCGGCGGACCCGCCACCGCGATGACCGCCGCCAGCAGCGACCCGGCGGGCGCGGCCGGCGAGGTCCGGGTGCACCGGCCCGCGGAACACGGCCAGTTCGTCCGCGCCCGCGGCAGCGACGTCGCCGCCGGAGAGCTGGCGCTCGCCGCCGGTACGATCCTCGGCCCGCCGCAGATCGGCCTGCTGGCCGCCGTCGGCCGCGCCACCGTACGGGTCAGGCCGCGCCCCCGGGTCGTGGTGATCTCCACCGGCAGCGAGCTGGTGCAGCCCGGCGAGGCGCTCGGCCCCGGCCAGATCCACGACTCCAACAGCTTCGCGCTGACCGCCGCCGCGCGCGCCGCCGGGGCCATCGCCTACCGGGTGGGCGCCGTCGCCGACGAGGTCGAGACGCTGCGCGCCACCATCGAGGACCAGCTGATCCGCGCCGACATCATCGTCACCAGCGGCGGCGTCAGTGTCGGCGCGTACGACGTGGTCAAGGAGGCGCTGTCCTCGATCGCCGACAGCCCCGACGCGGCGGACGGCGAGGGCACCGGCCATGTCGACTTCCGCAAGCTCGCCATGCAGCCCGGCAAGCCCCAGGGCTTCGGCCGGATCGGCCCCGACCGCACCCCGCTGCTGGCGCTGCCCGGCAACCCGGTCAGCTCGTACGTCTCCTTCGAGCTGTTCGTCCGCCCGGCCATCCGCACCCTGATGGGCGCGGGCGCGGTGCACCGCGAGGTCGCACGGGCCTTCTGCACCACCGCGATCGAGTCGTCGCCCCAGGGGCGCCGGCAGTTCCTGCGCGGCAGTCACGACCGGGCCGCCGGCACCGTCACCCCGGTCGGCGGCGCGGGATCGCACCTGGTCAAGGCGTTGGCGCACGCCGACTGCCTGATCGTCGTACCGGAGGAGAGCACCTCGGTCGCGGCGGGCGAGGACGTGGAAGTGATCCTGCTGGACGACTGAGCCGGGGTGACCCGCGGCGGGTGTCACGGACCCGCGGCCCGGGTGTCGGATCCTGCCGGTACGGTGTCTGCCCAAGAGACCGCACGGGGAGAACCATGAGCAGCGCGCCGCACCACCTCACCCACCTCGACGAGGCAGGCGCCGCCCGCATGGTCGACGTCTCCGCCAAGGACGTCACCGCGCGTACGGCCCGCGCCACCGGCCGGGTCCTCGTCGCACCCCGCGTCGTGGAGCTGCTGCGCGGCGAGGGCGTCCCCAAGGGCGACGCCCTGGCCACCGCGCGGATCGCGGGCATCATGGGGGCCAAGCGCACTCCCGACCTGATCCCGCTGTGCCACCCGCTCGCCGTCTCCGGCGTCAAGGTCGACCTCGCGGTCACCGACGAGGCGGTGGAGATCACCGCCACGGTGAAGACCACGGACCGCACCGGCGTGGAGATGGAGGCGCTGACCGCCGTCACCGTCGCCGCTCTCACCGTGATCGACATGGTCAAGGCCGTCGACAAGGCGGCGGTCATCACCGACGTCCGCGTCGAGGAGAAGACCGGCGGCAAGTCCGGCGACTGGCACCGCTCATGAGCGGGTCCGAGGCTGTGAGCGGCTCCGGGGCCGAGAGCGGGTCCGAGACCATCAGAGGCTCCGGGGCTGTGAGCGGCTCCGCGCGGAACTCGCCGCCGCGTGCGCTCGCCGTCACCGCCTCCAACCGCGCCGCCGCCGGGGTGTACGAGGACCGCGGCGGCCCGCTGATCGTCGCCGGTCTCGAAGCGCTCGGGTTCGCGGTCGACGGGCCGCGGGTCGTGCCCGACGGCGACCCGGTCGGCGCCGTGCTGCGCGAGGCCGCCGCCGCCGGGTACGACGTGGTGGTCACCACCGGCGGCACCGGAATCTCGCCCACCGACCGCACCCCCGAGGTCACCCGGGCCGTACTGGACTACGAGATCCCCGGCATCGCGGAGGCGATCCGCGCCGCGGGCCGGGAGAAGGTGCCCACCGCCGTGCTGTCCCGTGGCGTCGCGGGGGTCAGTGGCCGCACCCTGGTGGTGAACCTCCCCGGTTCGACCGGCGGGGTCAAGGACGGCCTGGCCGTACTCGCCCCGCTGCTCGTCCACGCCGTCGACCAGATCCACGGCGGCGACCACCCGGCGCCGTCGTCCGCGAACCCGCCGTCCTCCGCGCACGCACCGTCCTCCGCAGCCGCGGAGACGCCCGCCGACGCGGACACCTCCGTCCCGAGGAGACCGAGCTGAACGGGTCCTGGCCCGCCGAACTGGTGGACGGTGACATCACCCTCCGCCCGATCCGGATGCGCGACCAGCGGGCGTGGCGCGAGGTCAACCGCCGCAACCGCGACTGGCTGCGCCCGTGGGAGGCCACCGTGCCGCCCGCCCCGCCCGGCCATGTCGCCCAGCGCCCCACGTACCGTCAGATGGTGCGCCACCTACGGGCCGAGGCGAGCGCCGGGCGGATGCTGCCGTTCGTGATCGAGTACCAGGGGCGGCTCGCGGGCCAGCTCACCGTCGCGGGCATCACCTGGGGCTCGATGTGCTCCGCGCACATCGGGTACTGGGTCGACGAGGCGGTCGCCGGGCGCGGCGTCATGCCCACCTCCGTCGCGCTCGCCGTCGACCACTGCTTCCGTCGCGTGGGCCTGCACCGGGTCGAGGTCTGCATCCGCCCGGAGAACGGTCCCAGCCGCAGGGTGGCCGAAAAGCTGGGCTTCCGTGAAGAGGGACTACGTCCGCGCTATCTGCATATCGACGGTGGATGGCGGGACCATCTGGTGTACGCGCTGACGGCGGAGGAAGTCCCCGAGGGGCTGCTGAACCGCTGGCGGCAGGCCAGGCCCGGCACCCCCCGAAAATAAAACAATTGTTCGAAAATGAAGCCAATCGCAAAAAAATCTCGGCATATCAGCCAGATCGTGCGACACACCGGGCCAAATTGCGTATGGCGTGTCTCGATCACCCCTACCGTGTAACGCGTGAGCAGTAGTGGCCTCATCTACGCAGTCATCGTCGGGGCCTGGGCTGCCTACTTGGTGCCGATGTGGCTCCGTAGGCAGGACGAGCTCAACGAAGCGCGTCCGACGGAACGCTTCAGCACCGCCATCCGGCTGCTGTCCGGGCGGGCGGCGATGGAGCGGCGCGTCGCGAAGGCGCGAGGTGAGTCCGCCGAGCCCGCCCTTGGCACGCCCGACGATGCACCCGAGGACGATCTCGCCGACGCGGTGGACGTCCGGGACCTCGCCGTGCCCGCGACCGAGGTACGGCCCGCGGCCCGCGCCGCGCACCACGCCCACCCGGCGCACTCCGGGCACGCGGCGGCTCACCCCGGTGTGCCCAATCCGCGGGCCAAGGTGCTCGCCCGCCGCCGGCGCACCACCACGCTGCTCTTCCTCGTCTTCACCGTCGGCGCCGTCGCTGCCGCCGTCGGCGGCCTCGCCCTGCTCTGGGCGCCCGCCGTACCGGCCGTGCTGCTGACGCTCTACATCGGCCAGATGCGCCGCCAGGAGCGCCGCCGCTTCGAGGTCCGTATCGACCAGCGGCACGCCGCCGAGGCGGCCCGTCGGCTGCGCGCCCGCCCGGCGCCCGCCGCCGAGGAGCCGCCCGCGCCCGCCGCGCCGGTCGCCGAGGAGCCCGCGCCCTCGCCGCGCACTGCCGACCGCCGCGCCCTCGTCGAGCAGACCGACCACGCCGAGTGGGTCGACCAGCAGCGTGCCCAGCAGTCCGGCGACGACGGCTGGGACCCGGTCCCGGTGCCGCTGCCGACCTATGTGACGGCCCCGGTCGCCCCCCGTACCCCGGGCGGCATCGACCTGAACGCCCCCGACACCTGGAGCTCCGCCCGCTCCGGCACCACACCGGCGGACCCGGCCCCGGCGCCCCCCGCCACCCCGCCGACCCGCCGCCCGCGCACCCGCACCCCGCGCACCCCGCTCTTCGACCAGTACGCCGACCCCGACCGCCGCCGCGCCGCCAACGAGTAGCCCGCTCCGGTCTGCGCCGCCCCGGCGGCGCGGACCAGCGCGAATCCCGTTCACGACCACCACTCCCGGGATGCTAGAGTTTTCCTCGTTGCAAGGGCCTGTGGCGCAGTCCGGTAGCGCACCTCGTTCGCATCGAGGGGGTCAGGGGTTCGAATCCCCTCAGGTCCACGTAGCAAGGAAAAGCCTCCGGCGGAGAAATCCGCCGGAGGCTTTTTTCATGCCCTCAGGGCTCGCGGCGGCGGCGGGGGTGAGGAGGCCGCGGTTGAAGGCTTCGGCTACGGCGGCGGCGCGGTCGCTGACGCCGAGGGGTCTCCCCCCGCTCCACGGCGAACGACACGTCCTCGACCGCCTTCCGCGGCCTCCGGCCGGTGCACCGTACGGCTGGGCCCCCTCAACCGATCGGCTGAGGGGGCCCGTTCGCGGTACGGCCGCGGCGGGCGGCGCTTCAGCCCAGGAGGTAGGCGATCAGGGAGAGGGAGAGCATCGAGAGGAGGGTGGTGAGGAGGACGGTGTCGCGGGGGAGTTCGGTGTCGAGGCGGTATTCGGAGGCGAAGATGAAGGCGTTCTGGGCGGTGGGGAGGCCGGAGCAGAGGACGACGGCGAAGAGGGCGTGGCCGTGGAGGGAGAAGGCGTAGCGGGCCAGGAGGTAGGCGAGCAGGGGCTGGGCGGCGATCTTGAGGGCGACCAGGAGGCGGCGTTCGGTGCGGGCGGCGGGGGAGGGGCGGGTGCGGGTGTTGAGGGAGATGCCGAGGGCGAAGAGGGCCGAGGGGACGGCGGCGCCGCCCAGGAGCTGGAGCGGGGAGGTCGCCTCGGCGGGGAGGTGCCAGCCGGCGGCGGCGACCGCCAGGCTCGCCGCGGAGGCGGCGATGACCGGGTTCCGGAAGGGGAGTTGGAGCATGCGCCCCCAGCGGGCGCCCGGGCCGCGGTGGGTGTCGAGGTCTATCAGCACCAGGATCAGCGGCGTGATGAAGAGCATCTGGAAGAGCGCCGCGGAGATGATGAAGGTCGTGTCGTGCAGGACGTGGACGGCGACCGGGATGCCGAGGTTGGCGGAGTTGACGTAGGAGCCGCACATCGCCGCGATCGACTGGTCGGCCTGGCGGTGCCGGAAGACCCAGCGGGCCAGGGCGAGTCCGGCGGCGAAGACCGCGACCAGGCTGAGGGCGAAGACGCCGACGCCCGCGGTGGCGAGTGCGCCGATGTGCGACCGGGACATCGTCAGGAAGAGCAGTGACGGCATGGCGAAGGTGAAGGCGAAGCGGCCGAGCACGGTCTGCGCCTCGTCGCCGAGTACGCGGTACCTGCCGGCGATCCAGCCGAGCGCGGTGACCACCCAGATGGGCAGGAAGCCGGTGATGACGGAGTGCACGTGCGGCTATCCCCGTCCCCCGAGGCCGCGTCCCCCGTGGCCGCGTCCGGCGTGGCCCCGTCCCCCGCGCCGCCCCCCGCCGGTCCCACCCGCATCCCTCACCCCGTCAGCATGCCGGACCCCGCGCCGCGGTCAGCGGGCGGGGTCCGAGGTGGTCCAGGGGGAGGGAGGGGGCTACGCGCCGATCGCGTCCGCCAGTTCCTCGCGGCCGCGGCCCAGCAGGTGGTGGGCGGTGAAGAAGGCGGCGGCCAGCGCCGTGCAGGACAGCAGGAGCAGGGCGAGGGCGAAGGCGCTGGTCTCGCCGGAGCCGAAGCCCAGCACCAGGGGCGGGAGGGAGCCGCCGAGGCCGCCCGCGGCGCCGGTCAGACCGGTGACCGTGCCGAGCCGGTCCCGGCCGGTGACGGTGACGGTCAGGGCGAGCACCGCGCCGCAGCCCAGGCCGATGCCCGCGGCGAGCACCAGGAAGGCCAGGGTTGCCCAAGGGGCGAGCGCCGGGGTGAAGGTCTGCCCGACGGCCGCCGCGCCGCACGCGGCGAAGGAGGCGACGAGCACCCGGGCCGGGCCCGTGTGGTCGCACAGCGCGCCGCCGAGCGGACGGAAGAGGACGGCGACCAGCAGGAAGAGCGCGGTACGGGTGGCCGCGTCGTTCTGCGAGAGGTCGTAGGCGTCCTTGAAGTACGTCGTCAGATAGGCGCCCATCGCGACGAAGGCGCCGACGCAGACCGTGGAGAGCATGGCGAGCCTGACGGTGGCGGTCTGCCGTGCGGCCGCGGCCAGCCGCCGGCCGAAGGTGCCGGACGGGACCGGGCGGCCGGGGGCGTCCCTGGTGAGGACGGCGGCGGCCGTGCCGTACAGCAGCAGCGCGGCGGCGACGACGTAGAACATGGCGTTGGCGTCGTCGAACCAGCGCAGGAAGTGCGGGGTGAGGAAGATCGCGAGGGCGGTGCCGCCGGTGCCCAGGCCGAGGACGCCGGTGGCCAGGCCGCGGCGCTCGGGCGGGAACCAGGCGGTGGCGTACGGCACGGCCGCGGCGAGGAAGCTGCCGCCGATGCCGAGCAGCAGGCCGACCAGGACCAGCGGCCAGTAGGAGTGGACGAGGCAGAGGGCCAGCACCGGCACGGCGGTGGCGAAGCTGATCAGCGGGAGGGTCAGCCGGGCGCCGTAGCGGTCGGTGAGGGCGCCCGCCGGGATCCGGCCGAGCGAGCCGACCAGTAGCGGGGCGGCGACCAGCAGGGACTTCTGGGCCGCGCTGAGGCCCAGTTCCTGCCGGTAGATGGGCCCGAGCGGGCTGATCAGCCCCCAGGCCCAGAAAGCGATCGCCAGCCCCACGGTGGCCAGGGCAAGATGGGTGCGGGCCTCGGTCGTCACCGGGGCGCCCGGGGTGCCGGTCGCGGTCCCGGTCGCGCGGTCCGGGGCGCCTGCCCGGGTCTTGGTCGCATTGCGGATGTCGGCGTCAGTCAGCATGTCCGCTGTCCGTTTCGTCGGTCGTTCCGGTTCTGCTGCTCACCCCGTGTTGTTAACCGGCCGCTGACGGTGCATCACCTGGCCCGTGGTGAGGTTGGGCCGAATGTGTGACCTGGGTCACAGCCATTGGTGGGCGTCGGCGGAAATATTCCCGCCCTCGGAAGAGCTTGATATTTCAAGATCTTACGAGGGAGTGTCCATGTCGGTTGACGAAGTCGATGCAGCGGTAGCGGTCGTGCTTGACGCAGCGGGGCAGGCCCACGGAGAGGCCGCAGTGGCCGGGGAGGGCCCGCTGCCGGTCGCGGGAGTCCGGACGAAGGTGCGGGTGCCGCTGCGCTTCGCCGACGGGTGGGGGACGACGGCCGACGTCTTCACGTTCACCGGTCTCGCGGACGGCAAGGAACATCTGGCGCTCGGCCTGGGTGACTACGAGAACGCGGCGGTGCCGCTGGTCAGACCGCACTCCGAGTGCCTGACCGGCGATGTCTTCGGCTCCGAGCGCTGCGACTGCGGGCCGCAGCTCAGGGAGGCCGTGGAGCGGATCGCCGAGCGCGGCGGCTATCTGCTGTACCTGCGCCAGGAGGGCCGGGGGATCGGGCTCTACGCCAAGCTCGACGCGTACGCGCTGCAGGACGACGGCCTCGACACGTACGAGGCCAACCGTGCGCTGGGCCGCGCCGACGACGAGCGCGACTACACCGCGGCGGCCCAGATGCTGGCCGCCCTCGGTGTCGACGCCATCCGGCTGCTCAGCAACAACCCGGACAAGGCGCGGCAGCTCACCGCGCTGGGCACCGAGGTGGTGGAGCGCATCCCCACCGGCGTGCACATGTCCGACGCCAATGTCCGCTACCTGCGGGCGAAGGTCGAGCACACCGGCCACACCCTGGCGCTGCCCGCGTAGCGCCCGCCTGCCGGGAATTGACCCAGACGTGACACGGCCCACGATCGAAACGGTAGCGTTTCGATCGTGGGCCGTCTATTGTCGAGGTGTACGGCAGCGTTTCGCACGATCGGAGGACAGGACATGACGCCGCAGGAGGCAGCAGCCACGCGTCGTACCCGCCTGACCCCCGAGCGCGAGGGGGAGCTCTACGCGGCCGTCGTCGAACTCCTGCGGGAGGTCGGCTACGAGGCGCTGACGATGGACGCGGTCGCGGCCCGTACCCGCTCCAGCAAGGCCACCCTCTACCGCCAGTGGAAGGGCAAGCCGGAGCTGGTCGCCACCGCGCTGCGGCACTCCAAGGGAGTGTCGCCCGCGGACATCGACACGGGCTCCCTCGCGACGGACCTGCACGAACTGGTCCGCCGGCACGACGAGGCGGAGACCAAGCGGGACCAGGAACTCATGCGCGGGCTGGCCCATGCCGCGTTCCAGAACGAGGACCTGTTCCGCGCCCTGCGGGAGTTGCTGATCGAGCCGGAGCTGGAGAGCTTCCGCGTCCTGGTGCAGCGCGCCGTGGACCGCGGCGAGCTGGCCGCGGACAACCCGGCACGCGACTTCATCCCGCACATGCTCTTCGGGGGCGCACTGGCGCGTCCCATCATCGAGGGCATCGACCCCGATCCCGAGTACTCCCACAGATACATCGACGCCGTGGTCGTCCCCGCCCTGCGTCTGCGCTGAACCCCAACCCCCTTTCTCAGCACCACCGCTCCACCTGACACGCCGCTCTCGTCGTCGGGCTGGTTCCTCACGCCCTGAATTCCGCCCTTCCTGACGGGAGCCCCAGCCTCCATGGCCACATTCCTCTACAAACTGGGCCGGTTCGCCTTCCGGCGACGCCGGTACGTCCTCCTCATATGGGTGGCGCTGCTCGCGCTCGCGGGTGTCGGCGCCGCGACCGCGCCGTCCGCGCCGACCGACAACTTCACCGTGCCGGGCACGGAGGCGCAGCACGCCTTCGACCTGCTGCACGAGCGCTTCCCCGGCTCCAACGCCGACGGCGCCACCGCGCGCATGGTCTTCAAGGCGCCGGGCGGCCAGAAGATCACCGCGGGTCCGAACAAGGCGGCCGTCGAACGCGTCGTCGAGGAGCTGAAGCACACCCCGCAGAAGGCCACCGTGGCCGACCCGTTCTCGGGCGGCGGGGACGCGGTCAGCAAGGACGGCACCACCGCGTACGCGTCGGTCAGCTACACGGCCAAGTCCACCGAGATCACCGACGCCACCCACACGGCGATCGAGAAGGCGGCGAAGGACGGCCGGGCCGCGGGGCTGACCGTGGAGACCGGCGGCACCGCGCTCCAGGCGACACCGGAGACCGGCAACAGCGAGGTCATCGGTATCGGTATCGCCGCCGTGGTGCTGATGATCACCTTCAGCTCGCTGGTCGCCGCCGGGTTGCCACTGCTCACCGCGATCATGGGCGTGGGCATCGGCATCGCGTCCATCACCGCGCTGGCCAGCACCCTCGGGCTGTCAGCCACCTCCTCCACGCTGGCCTCGATGATCGGCCTCGCGGTCGGTATCGACTACGCCCTCTTCATCGTCTCCCGCCACCGGCACGAACTCATGGAGGGCCGGGACGGCGAGGACGCGGCGGGCCGCGCGGTGGGTACGGCGGGCTCCGCCGTGGTCTTCGCCGGTCTCACCGTGCTGATCGCGCTCGCGGGCCTGGCCGTGGTCAACATCCCGATGCTGACCAAGATGGGCCTGGCGGCCGCGGCCACCGTCGCGATCGCCGTCCTCATCGCGCTCACCCTCATCCCCGCGCTGCTCGGCTTCGCCGGGCCCAAGGTGCTCACCCGCAAGGTCCGCAAGGGCAGGGCGGCCGCCACGGACAAGCCCAACATGGGCACCCGCTGGGCGCGGATGGTCGTACGGCGCCGGGTGCCGTTCCTGCTCGCCGGTGTGGTGGCGCTGGGGCTGGCCGCGATCCCGATGAGCAAGATGGAACTGGGCCTGCCCGACGACGGCTCGCAGCCGGTGAGCACCACGCAGCGCCGCGCCTACGACATGTTGTCCGACGGCTTCGGGCCCGGCTTCAACGGGCCGCTGATGATCGTGGTCGACGCCGCGCACAGCGACCACCCGAAGGCGGCGGCGGACAAGGTGAAGTCCACCATCGCCTCCTTCCCCGACGTGAAGACGGTGCACGAGCCGGCGTTCAACAAGGCGGGCGACACCGCCACCCTCACCGTGGTGCCCGCGTCCAAGCCGAGCAGCACCACCACCGAGGACCTGGTCCATGTGATCCGCGGCCACTCCGCGGACTTCACCAGCGCCACCGGGGCGAAGGTGCTGGTCACCGGCACCACCGCGATGAACATCGACGTCTCGCAGACGCTCAACGACGCGCTGCTGCCCTATCTGGCGCTCGTCGTCGGCCTCGCCTTCCTGCTGCTGATGATCGTCTTCCGCTCGGTGCTGGTGCCGCTCAAGGCGGCGCTAGGGTTCCTGCTGTCCGTACTCGCCGCGCTCGGCGCGGTGGTGGCGGTCTTCCAGTGGGGCTGGCTGTCCGGGCTGCTGGGCGTGGAGCAGACCGGGCCGATCATGAGCATGATGCCGATCTTCATGATCGGTGTGGTGTTCGGGCTGGCCATGGACTACGAGGTGTTCCTGGTGACCCGGATGCGGGAGGCGTACGTCCACGGCGAGACGCCGGGCCAGGCCGTCGTCACCGGCTTCACCCACGGCGCCCGGGTGGTGTCGGCCGCCGCGGTCATCATGATCAGCGTCTTCGCGGGCTTCATCGGCTCCTCCGAGGCGATGATCAAGATGATGGGCTTCGGCCTGGCCATCGCCGTGGCCTTCGACGCCTTCATCGTGCGGATGACGATCGTGCCCGCCGTCCTCGCCCTGCTCGGCCGCTCCGCCTGGTGGCTGCCGCGCTGGCTCGACCGCGCGCTGCCCAACGTCGACGTGGAGGGCGAGCAGCTGCGCAAGAACCTGGCGGCCTCCGCGGAGCACGACGACGCGGACGCCGACGCCCCGGAGCCCGTACGGGTCTGACCTGAGCGATGTACGGAACGGACGCCCGGCCGGTGGGGACCAACCACCGGCCGGGCGTCCCCCGTTCACCTCCGGGTCGATGGACGGACGCATTCCCGTCGCGCACGGCTGCTTACTATCCGGTGACATCCAGGATCATGTGCACCGGGGGAACCTATGGCACCGCTGCAAATTCCTCCGGGCGCCGTCAGCAGGCTGCGGGCGTCGCTCTTCGCGGCATGCGTCTCGGCGTTCGCCTTCTGCGTCGGTGACGCGATCGCGGGCAGCTACCCCTTCGGCGGACGCACCCGCGACGTGAACGACCTGGGCAACCAGTTCGTCCCGTACCACGCCCATCTGTGGGACCTGCTGCACGGCACGGCCGACGGCGGGCTGCTGCTCAACTGGCAGTCCGGATACGGCAGCAGTTTCCTGCCGGACCTCGGCACCTATGTCTCCAGCCCGTTCGCACTGCTCGTCGCGCTCTTCCCGCGGGACGAGATCGATCTGGCGGTCTATGTCGTCAGCGTGCTGAAGATCTCGGCGGCCGCCGCCGCGATGGCCTTCGTGCTGCTGACGCTGCGGCCGGGCCGCTGGTGGGCGGCGGGAGTGCTCGGCGCCTCGTACGCGCTGTGCGGGTGGACCGTGATGCTCGCGTCGTACAACCCGATGTGGCTCGACGGGCTGATCGCCTTCCCGCTGCTGTGCCTGGTGGGGGAGTGGGCCAGGGCCGGGCGGCGGCCCGTGGTGTCCGTCGTGGTGGTCGCGCTGTGCTGGACCGCCAACTTCTACACCGCGTACATGGCGACCATCGGCGCCGGGCTTGTGCTGATCGTGCGGCTGCTCACCGAACCGGACGAGGAGGACGGCCCGGCGGCCGCGGCGGGACCGCGCGGCGCGCGCCGGTGGTTCGGGGTGCTCGGCCGGGCGGCGCTCAGCACCGGACTCGGCATCGGCCTCACCGCACCGCTGCTCATGACGATCATGAAGGGCACCAAGCTCGCCTACCCGGGCCTGGTGAAGGAGTTCCAGCCCTCGCCGTGGGCCGATCTGCTGGGCCGGATGCTGCCGGGCACCTACGGTTTCGCCACCCCCTCCACGTATCTCGACACCTTCGCGCTGCTGCTGGCCTTCGCGCTGCCCTTCCACCCGGCGGTGCCGCGCCGCACCCGGACGGTGTGGACCTCGCTGGTCGTCGCCGTCGGGCTCTCCCTGCAGTGGAAGCCGACGCATCTGCTGTGGCACGCCTTCACCACGCCCAACGGCAGCGCGTACCGCGAGACGTTCGTCTTCAGCGGCATGCTGGTGATGGCCGCCTGGCTGGCGCTCGCCCACGGGCTGCCCGGATGGCGGCAGATCGGCGCCGCGTCCGGGATCATCGGCGTGATCGTGCTGGTCACGCTGGTCGGCGCCGACGACGGGGTGACCGGCCTGGGCACCTACCCGATGGCGGGAGTCGGGCTGGCCGCCGTGCTGGGCGCGCTGTACCTGCTGCACCGGGCGGACCGGCTGCGGCACCGCAGGCTGGCGATGGCCGGTGTCGCGCTGCTGCTCCTCACCCAGGTCGGGGAGTCCGCGCTCACCAACGCCTGGACCGACCGGTCGCGGCTGGCCGCCATGGACGACTACCCGCAGTGGGGGCAGCGGCAGACCTGGCAGCGGCAGACGGTCGCGGGCGCCGAGGACTGGCCGGACCAGCGCACCGACCCGGGACGTGCACAGACCGTCGGCAACGACCCGTTGATGGTCGGCGGCCAGGGCGCCCAGTACTACAGCAGCCTCACCGCCGATGTGTGGACCCGGACGCTGACCGCGCTCGGCGGCGGCTGGACCTCGCGCGGCCGCTCCCTGCAGAGCCTCGACAACCCCGTCACCGACGTGCTGTTCTCGGTCGGCGCCCGGCTGCACTCGCCGACCGACCCGCACCAGCACGGCAACCCGCCGCAGACCGCGCCGCCGACCGTCACCCGGCAGGCCGTCCCGCCGCTTGTGACGGTACGGCCCAACGCGCCGGCGTCCGGCTACGGCACCTCGCCCTACCTCAACCAGGAAATGCTGCTGGGCTCCACCGTCTACACCCCGGCCACCTTCCAACTGCGCACCAGCAAGGGCGCGTTGGTGCAGCCGGGGCCCGACGGATTCCGGGTCACCGGGACCAGGGCCAAGCGGCAGGCGAGCACCTACGGGCTGACCGCGTCCTGCCCCGCGGGTACCGACATCTACTTCTGGGCGCCGAACTTCAACGGCAACGTGAACCTGCCGAGCCAGACCAAGATCGGCTTCGTCGGCCGGATGCCCACCCACAGCGCCGCCGTCGAGCGGATCGGCGCCACCCCGGCGGGCGGCCGGTTCACCCTGTGGGTACGGGCGATGGAGCGCGGCACGGTGCCGCCCCAGGCCATCGGCTGCCTGGACCGCGGGCGGCTGGCCGCGGCGGAGCAGCGGCTCGCCACCGGGGGCGCCACCCACGTACAGGTCACCGACGACGGGATCAGCGCCCAACTGCCCGCGGGCTCCCTCGGGTTCGCGGTGGTCGCCGCGCCCGCCATCACCGGCTGGAGCTGCTCGGCGGGGGGCGGCTCCGCGCACCCGGCCACGTCCTACCTCGGCCTGGTCGCGGTCCCGCTGACCGGCGGCGCCACCTCGATCTCCTGCTCCTTCACCCCGCCCGGTCTGCACCTCGGCGAGGCGGCGGGCGGTGCCTCGCTGCTGGGAGTGGCACTGCTCGCCGGGTACGGCTGGTGGCGCCGGCGCCGTCCGGGCGCCCCCGACTCCGACCCGTCGGAACTGCCCGCCTCGGTGCCGGCGGGCGTCTGAACCACTCTCTGAGCCCACCCCTGAACCACCCTGCCGGGAGCGGCGCCTGACGTCACATCAGCGTCGGCTGCTGGGCGCCGCTCTCGAAGGACAGCAGCCAGCGCTTGCGCGGGATGCCGCCGCCGTAGCCGGTCATGCTGCCGTTGGCACCGATCACCCGGTGGCACGGCACGATGATGCCGATCGGGTTCTTGCCGTTGGCCAGCCCGACCGCCCGGGAGGCGCCCGGCTGCCCGAGCACCTCGGCGAGTTCACCGTACGAGACGGTCTCGCCGTACGGGATGTCGCGCAGCGCCGCCCAGACGCGCCGCTGGAACGGGGTGCCGGACATGGCGAGCGGCAGGTCGTCGAAGTCGGTGCGGGTGCCGGCGAAGTACGCCGCCAACTGCTCTTCCGCGGCGGCGAAGACGGGGCTGTCCCCGGGCTCGCCGCAGGTCTCCTGGGCGGGGCGGTGCCGCTGGTCGACCATGTAGAGGCCGACGAGGGCGTCCTCGCGGGCCACCAGGGTCAGCGGGCCGCAGGGGCTGTCCACGACGGTGTGGACGGTGGCCGGGGCGGCGGCTTCCGCCGTCTGCGTGCCGGTGGTGCTGGTCATCGGGAAGTGCCTTCCGTCGGGAGGACGTTGATGGGGTGGTCGCCGGTCGCCCACAGGTACTGGGTGGCGTAGGCGCGCCACGGCGACCACGCGGCGGAGTGCTTGACCAGGGCGGCGGGCGTGGCGGGCATGCCCAGTTCGCGGGCCGCGTTGCGGACGCCGAGGTCGGTCGGCAGGAAGGCGTCCGGGTCGCCGAGCGCCCGCATCGCGATGGACTCGACCGTCCACGGCCCGAAGCCGGGCAGTGCGTTCAGCCGGGCCCGCGCCTGCTGCCAGTCGCTGCCCACGTCGAGGTCCAACTCCCCGCTGCCCAGGGCCTGGACGAGCGCCGCCAGGGTGTCTCGCCGGGTCTGCGGCATGGCCAGCGCGGCCGGGTCGAGCCCGGCCAGTGCCTCCGGCTCGGGGAAGAGATGGGTCAGCCCGCCGCCGGGGTCGGCCACCGGCTCGCCGTACGCCGTCACCAGCCGTCCGGCGTGGGTACGGGCCGCCGCCGTCGAGATCTGCTGCCCGAGGACCGCGCGTACCGCGAACTCGGGCCCGTCGGTGACCCGCGGCACCCGTCGCCCCGGCGCCTTGGCCACCAGCGGCGCGAGCACCGGGTCGGCGGACAGCAGCGCGTCCACCGCCAGCGGGTCCGCGTCCAGGTCGAGCAGCCGCCGGCAGCGGCTGATCGCCTGGCTGAGGTCACGCCAGTCGGTGAGCCACAACTGGCAGGCGATGTGGTCGGGTTCGGGCCGCAGCGCCACGATGCCGGTGCCGTGCGGCAGCCGCAGGGTGCGGCGGTACGCGCCCGCCCGCCACTCCTCCACACCGGGGACGGCGGTCGCCGCCAGGTGCCCGAACAGGTTGTCCGGGGTGAGCGGCTTGCGGAAGGGCAGCCGCAGCGAGAGCGTCCCGGTCGCGGCGGCCGGGCGGCCCTTCGCCACCCGGGCACGCAGGTCGCCGGGCGAGAGCGCGAAGACCTGCCGCACGGTGTCGTTGAAGGTGCGGACGCTGGCGAATCCGGCGGCGAAGGCGATGTCGGCCATCGGCAGCGCGGTGGTCTCGATCAGCAGCCGCGCGGTCTGCGCGCGCTGGGCGCGGGCCAGGGCCAGCGGCCCCGCGCCCAGCTCGGCCAGCAGTTGCCGCTGGATCTGCCGGGAGCTGTAGCCGAGCCGGGTGGCCAGACCCGGCACACCCTCCCGGTCCACCACACCGTCGCTGATCAGCCGCATCGCGCGGGCCACCAGATCGGCCCGCTCGTTCCACTGCGGTGAGCCGGGACTGGCGTCGGGACGGCAGCGCTTGCAGGCGCGGAAACCGGCCTGCTGCGCGGCGGCGGCGCTCGGGTAGAAGGTCATGTTCTGCACCTTCGGGGGCACCACCGGGCAGCTCGGACGGCAGTAGATGCGGGTCGTCAGCACCGCCGTGAAGAACCACCCGTCAAAGCGGGCGTCCTTCGACTGGACGGCGCGGACGCAGGCGTCGAAGTCCGTTTCCGTATGCACCCCACCAGCATCGCCCGTCGTCACGATCCTGGTCTGGCGAGAAAACGACATCAAGGTCGGGGGCGGTGTTCCCGGTGGTCAGCGGTGCCGGACCCGGCTCCCGTACGGCGGCGCGCGACCCGGGTCAGCCGCGCCGGCCGTCCCGGTCGCGGTCCCCGCAGGCGCCCGCGTGGTCGCAGTACGGCTGGTGGGCGCTGGCCCCGCAGCCGCACAGGACCGCGCGGGTCTCCTGCCGCGGGCCGGCTTCGGTGTGCAGCAGCAGGTCACCGCGGACGACGAGGCGGCCGTCGGGGGCGCGGGAGATCTCGGTGGGGTGGCTGGGGCGCTCGTCCCGCTCGGCGTCGAGCCGGTACTGCAGCGCGCCCGACGGGCAGCGCCGTACCACCTGCGCGACCGCCTCGGCGGCTGTCTCGCCGTCGCCCGCCGCGTCCGGCCGGATCCATGGCCGCCGCGCCGGGTCGAACACCTCGGGCATTCCCTGGACGCACTCCGCCGCGTGCAGACAGCGCTCGGCGTCGAACGTGACGGTGATCAGGCGGCCGGTGTACGCCTTCGCGTTCCCGGGCAGCGGGACCTCGGTGTTCATACGGCGCCTTTCGTGAGTGCGGCCGGGCCGGCCCGCCGGGTCAGTCCGAGACGGAGCTCCTCGGCTCGTACTGCAGATCCGCGTACTCGGGGTGCTTGCCGATCCAGCCCTCGAAGAACGGGCAGATCGCCAGGACGTGCAAGCCCTCGGCGCGGGCGGCGTCCAGGGCGGTACGCGCCAGGGCGGAGCCGACACCGCGGCCCTCGTAGGCGTCCTTCACCTCGGTGTGGAGAAAGGCGATCATGTCACCTGTGCGCAGGTACACCGCCACTCCGGCGACGTCGTCGCCGATCCGCGCCTCGTACCGCTTGTCCTGCGGGGCGTCGGTGACCGTCACGTCCCCCGCTCCGGTGGCGGCGGTCATGAACGGTAGTTCTCTACGGTGGAGGACGGGCGGACCTGGGCCTCGCCGGGATCCTCACCGACCTCGGCCAGCGCGCGGCGCTGCCGCAGCAGGTCCCAGCACTGGTCGAGCGCGCGTTCCAGGGCTTCCAGGCGCTCGCGTTCCGTCTCACCGTCGATGCTGCCGTCGGCGAGCAGCGCGCGCAGCGCCTTCTCGTCGGCGACCATCGCACTGATCCGGCCGAGTATCGCCTGTTCCGCTCCGGCGTCTTGGGGCTGTTGCACGGGATACCTCCCGAGTGGGTCCGGACTACGGCTCCTACTCTTGCAGGTCGCGCCGCGTCGCGCGCGCGAAGGGGCGGCGGGAGCCGCCACGCCGGGTGTTCACCGCCCGGAAGGGCCGGATTCCTCCGCGGTGTCCGGCGACCGCGGAGGGTCGACCGCCCGCGCCGATTCCTCCGCCCGCGCCGGGTCCTCCGCCGCGTCCGCCGTGCCCGCGGGTCGCGCCGCGTCCGTCCGCTCGGCCTGCTCGCGCAGCCAGAGGTCGATCTCCACCCGTACCCGGCGCTCCATGGCCAGCGACATCTCGGCGTCCACGATGTTCTTGGCCAGCGGGCGCAGCCGCTGGAGGGACTCGGCGAGGCGGTGCGCCTCGCCGGGCGGCAGCTCGCCCATCGGGCAGAGCACATGGGTGCGGATGACCTGCGTGAAGAGGTCGGCCAGGGCGTCCACGTGGGCGCGTACCTCGCGGCCCGCGGCGAGGACGGCGGACAGCGGCACGCCTTCGTTGACCAGGGCGGTGGAGGCGTCGAGCAGACGGCGGCTGACGTGGGTGACCTCCTCGCCGTCGACCGAGATGTAGCCGATGTCGAGGGCGGCGGTCAGATTCTCGGCGGTGACGTCCTCGCCGAAGTGGTCGGCCAGCTCCTCGGGGGCCAGCCGGACGGGGGTCTCGTCGGACCAGGGCCCGGCCAAGGCGCCCTCCAGCCCGAGCAGTTCGGCCACGCCGTCCAGGGTGCGGCCGTTCTCCCAGGCGGCGATCAGCTCGGTGATGCCGCCGAGGGTGTGCCCGCGGTCCAGCAGCGCCGCGATGGTCCGCAGCCGGCTGAGGTGCGCCTCGGAGTACCAGGCGATCCGGCCGTCCCTGCGCGGCGGGGGCAGCAGCCGCCGCTCCCGGTAGAACCGCAGGGTCCGCACGGGTATACCGGCCGCCTTGGCCAACTCCTCCACGCGGTACTCGCGCTCCGCGCTCCCGGTATCGTCCACCTGCCCAGCCTATCCACCCGCCCGGCGCCGTCCCCCTCGTGCGCCTGGTGCGTATCCGCCGCAAGGCCGCCACCCGGCCGCCGCCCCGCGGTCCCCGCGGCCGTGAAAAGTGGCACCACCCCCTACCGGAGGTAACCGATGTGGCCTACAGTCCGGACTGTGCCAGTGATTGCTGGCGCGATCAGGAGCGGGTTGCGGTGCGGAAGGGTGGTGCCATGGACGAGCTCGAACACGTACGGGTGGCGGTGATCGGCTCAGGGTTCGGTGGGCTGGGAGCCGCCGTACGGCTGCGGCGTGAGGGGATCACCGACTTCGTCGTCCTGGAGCGCGCCGACGCGGTCGGTGGCACCTGGCGCGACAACAGCTACCCGGGCTGCGCCTGCGACGTACCGTCGCACCTGTACTCGTTCTCCTTCGCACCCAACCCCGACTGGCCGCGGGCGTTCTCCGGGCAGGAGCACATCCGCGCGTATCTGGAGCGGGTCACCGACACCTTCGGGCTCCGCCCGCATCTGCGCTTCGGCGCCGAGGTGCGGCAGGCCCGCTGGGACGGCGAGCGCAACCGCTGGCACCTCACCACCGCCGCGGGCGAGCTGACCGCCGACGTCGTGGTCTCCGCCACCGGGCCGCTCTCCGACCCGAAGATCCCCGACATCCCCGGGATCGACGGCTTCCCCGGCCGGGTCTTCCACTCCTCCCGCTGGGACCACGACTTCGACCTGGCCGGCAAGCGGGTGGCGATGGTCGGCACCGGCGCCTCCGCGATCCAGATCGTGCCGTCCATCCAGCCCGAGGTCGGCAGCCTCACCGTGATCCAGCGCACCCCGCCGTGGGTGATGCCGCGGGTGGACCGCGGTGTCAGCGCCGCCGAGCGCTGGCTGCACGGCAGGGTGCCCAGCACCGCCAAGGCCCGCCGCGGACTGCTCTGGCTGATCAGGGAGTTCCAGGTCGGCGCCTTCGTCCGGCACCCCAAGCTGCTCAAGGCCGCCGAGCGGATCGCCGCCAACCACCTGCGGCGCTCGGTGAAGGACCCGGAGCTGCGGGCCCGTCTCACCCCCGACTACACCATCGGCTGCAAGCGCATCCTGCTGTCCAACACGTACTACCCGGCGCTGTCGCAGCCCAACACCGAGGTCGTCACCTCCGCCCTCGCCGAGGTGCGCGGCTCCACGATCGTCACCGCGGACGGCACCGAGCGCGAGGTCGACGCGATCATCTTCGGCACCGGCTTCCACGTCACCGACATGCCGATCGGCGACCGCGTCATCGGCGCGGACGGCCGCACGCTGGCCGAGCACTGGAAGGACGGCATGGCGGCGCTGCGCGGCTGCGCGGTCGACGGCTTCCCCAACCTGCTGTTCATCATCGGCCCCAACACCGGCCTCGGGAACAGCTCGATGATCCTGATGATCGAGTCGTCGCTGAACTACATGGCCGACTACCTGCGCACCCTCGCCGCCACCGGCGCCGCCGCGCTGGACGCCAAGGCCGGCGCGGTGACCGCGTGGAACGACGAGATGCAGCGCCGCGCGGCCCGTACCGTCTGGAACACCGGCGGCTGCAAGAGCTGGTACCTGGACGCCAACGGCCGCAACACCACGGCCTGGCCCGGCACCACCGCCGAATTCCGGCGCGCCACCCGGCAGTTGAAGCTCGCCGAGTACGAGGTGCTGGTGGCCGCCGAGACCCCAGCCGCCCCTCTGAAGACCGCCGCGGAGGTGGCGTCATGACGATCCCCTACGAAGCCGTGAGGGCCCGCCGCGAGCTGGCGGCCGTGTCCGCCGACGGCACCCGGCTGCACATCGAGGAGTACGGCCGGGCGGACGCCCCCACCGTGGTCCTCTCGCACGGCTGGACCTGCTCCACGCTGTTCTGGGCCCCGGTGGTCCGCGGTCTCGCCGCCGACTTCCGGGTGATCGCGTACGACCAGCGCGGCCACGGCCGCAGCGCGGTGCCCGTCGACCGCCGCGCCTACAGCACCGGGGTGCTCGCCGACGACCTGGAGGCCGTGCTGTCCGCGGCGCTGCCCGACGGTGAACGCGCCCTGCTCGCCGGGCACTCCATGGGCGGGATGACGATCATGGCGGCGTCCGGCCGGGCCGCCGTCCGGGACCGTACGGCGGCGGTGCTGCTGGCCAGCACCGGCAGCGGGCGGCTGCCCGGTACCAGCAAGGTGCTGCCGCCGGGCGTCCCCGGCACGTGGCTGCGGCGGGCCTTCCACCGGCAGCTGCTCACCTCCCGGCTGCCGCTCGGGCCGTCCAACGGGCTGAGCCGCGCCGCGCTCAAGTACGGCGTGATGGCGAGCGGTTCGACACCCGAGCAGGTCGAGTTCACCGCCCGTATCGTGCACGCCTGCCGGGCGGGGCAGCGGGCCGCGTGGGGCCGGGTGCTGTCCGTGCTCGACCTCGACGCCGAACTGGCCGCGCTCACCGCGCCGACCGCGGTCCTGGTCGGCACCGCGGACAAGCTCACGCCCGGCGTGCACGCGCACGGCATGGTGCGCGCCCTCCCGCACTGCACCGGCCTGACCGAACTGCCCGGGCTCGGGCACATGACCCCCATCGAGGACGCACAGGCGGTCGAGGCCGCGATCCGCGAACTCGCGGCGCGCTTCCTGACGGAAGCCCCCGCCTCCGCGGAAGCCCCGGCCGAAGTCCCCGCCCCGGCGGAAGCCGACGCGTCGGCCGAACCCGCCGCCGTCTCCGAGACCACCAAGGAGAGCGCATGAGCGCCAGCACCGCATCGATGAACGGCCAGGTCGTGGTGATCACCGGCGCGGCCCGCGGCGTCGGCGCGCTGCTGGCCCGCAAGCTCGCCGCGCGCGGCGCCCAGCTCGCGCTCGTCGGCCTGGAGCCCGACGAGTTGAAGCGGGTCGCCGCGGAGATCGGCGGCGGCGCGGCGTACTGGACCGCCGACGTCACCGACCGGGAGGCGATGGCCAGGACCGCCGCGGAGGTGGCGGAGCGCTTCGGCCGGATCGACGTGGTGGTCGCCAACGCCGGTGTGGCCACCGGTGGTCCCTTCCTCGACTCCGACCCCGACGCCTTCGACCGCGTCATCCAGGTCAACCTGCTGGGCAGCGTCGCCACCGCCCGCGCGTTCCTGCCCGCGCTGGTCGCCTCGCGCGGCTATCTGCTGCAGATCGCCTCGCTGGCCGCGCTGACCCCGGCGCCGATGATGGCCGCGTACTGCGCGAGCAAGTCGGGCGTCGAGGCGTTCGCGCACAGCCTGCGCGCGGAGGTCGGGCACAAGGGCGTCAAGGTCGGCGTCGGCTACCTCAGCTGGACCGACACCGACATGGTGCGCGGCGCCGACGAGGACGACGTGCTGCGCGCGCTGCGCGCCCGGCTGCCCTGGCCGACCAACCGCACCTACCCGCTGGAACCGGCCGTCGACCGTATCGCCGCCGGGATCGTCCGCCGCTCCCCGCACGTCTACGCCCAGTGGTGGCTGCGCGGCATGCAGTCGGTACGGGGCGCCCTGCCGTCCGTCATCGGCGGTGCGATGGGCAGGCGCGAGATGCGGAAGGCCGAACCGGCGCTCGCCAGGAACGGCGGTGCCCCACGCGGTCTCGTCGGCCGCGGCGGGGCCGCCGACGAGACCGCGCGATCGTCACGCTCCGTGAGCTGAAAACCCTTCCTGAGCTGGGGTTTTCACCGCGCGACACGCCCGAGATGCGCCCTTTGTCCGCCCATGTAAGTCTTGTCGAGGCCCCAACCCCACAGACTCCAGGAGGAGTGATCATGGGCGGTATGGAAGAGTTCAAGGACAAGGCCGGCGACCTCGCCAACAAGGCGAAGGGTGCCCGCGGACAGGGCGCCAAGGGCGAGCGCGCGGCACGTCCGCGGGAGCGTGAGGGCATGGACCCGATGGAGTCCATGGAGCCCATGGAGGACGGCTCGCAGCAGCAGCGTCGTCCGGGCATGGCCGACCGCGACCGGAACCGCGCCCAGCAGCAGGAGATGGACCCGCAGGACGACAGCGCCAGCGACTGGAGCTGACGTCACGCGGATGTGTGACTGAAGAAGGGGCATCCCCGCGAGGGGGTGCCCCTTCGTCGTGTGCCGTGGGCTGTGTGCCGCGGGCGTGCGCCCGTGCTGCGCATTTCGTCGTCCGGCGCCGCGGCGCCGCGAATTCCGTTGTTCCGGAAGTGGCTTGAGGATGGCCTTGCGCGAGCTCGATGTCATGGACATGCTTCTCATGTGCGAGGTCTACCCGCATAGATCTGGCTCCTGTCCCGGCTCCCCCACGCCTTCCGGAGGCTCCTGTGCACCTCACCCCCGTGCGCCGCGCCGCGATCACCCTCGCGCTGTGCGCCGCGTCCGCAACCGCGTTCCAGGGACTGTTACCGGTCGCGGCGAGCGCCGCCACGCCGCCCGCCGACCACCTGGCCACCCACCGAACCGCCGTGCGCCACTCGGCCGTCGGTGGCATCGAGGACACCACCGCCCGTACCCTCGCCGTCTCGCTCGCCGATCCCACCTGGCGCGCCCAGGTACGGTCCGCGGCCCTCGCCGCGCCGCAGGTCGACCTCGGCGCCCTCACCGGTCACGCCACCGCCCCGGCGGGCCGGGCCCTCAACTCCGCCGTCACCGGCGCCGACCGGCGCATCGCCGCCGCCAAGGGCCTGTCCGCAGGGACCGGTTCACTGCTCCGGCTGCGCCTGGGCGCCACCACCATGCGCGACGCGCTCGCCGACGGCGCGGACGCGCTGGTGGCAGCCGCCGCCGTCGACGACAGCGCCACCACCGTCACCGCCTACGACAGCCGGGGCCACGCGCACACCCTCAGCACCCGGCGGACCCCCGACCGGCCGGTCTACGTCGTCGACATCGACGTCACCAAGGCCATGAGCGCCGGACTCGCCCTGGTCGACCGGCAGTTCGTCAAGGACGGCCTGAGCACCCCCGCCGCCACGACCCCCGCCGCCACGACCCCCGCGGCCCGCGCATCCGGGGTCTCCCGGACCGCCACGCCCGCCACCGGCGGCTACTGGACCACCAAGGTCGACTCGGTCTGGCTCAACGACGACGAGGAACCCTGGATCCTCGGCGACGCCGAGATCTTCTCGATCGTCAGCGGCTTCGGCTTCGACGGCAAGGTCCGCGTCGACACCGTCGACATGCCGTATCTCGACAACGACCACACCACGTACTACCCGAACCAGATCCTGGTGAACTGGTCGAACTACAAGTACGACCTGGCCGACGTCGTGATGATGGAGGACGACGGCGACACCAACTACTCCGCCCTCGCCAAGGCCCTCGCCGACGCCCTGCTCACCATCACCGACCAGGGCGCGTACATCCCGCTCGTCGACGCGGTCCTGGCCGCCATCCCCACCTCCTGGTGGACCAACGACCCCGACTACGTCGACTCCTGGTACACCCTCGCCCAGAACTCCACCGGCCGCCTCAACGGCGCCCGCGGCAACGGCTGGATGACGGTGAGCCCGTACTGGGTTTCGCAGTTCTGACGCGCTCGCCCCACCGGGCGCGACACGGGGGCGGCCGGGCCACCGGCTGCCCCTCGCGCCCGCGGCGGCGGATATCGTGCCCGCCATGACATCGATGCCGACGTACCCGCCGTCGTCCCCGGAAGAGGCCGAACGCCTCCAGGAACGGCTGCGGGAGCGGGCCGTACTCGACGTGGCGGGGCCGGAGTTCGGCGAGGTGCGGTGGATCGCCGGCGTGGACGTCTCGTACGGCAAGGACAGCGACCGGCTGGTGGCCGCGGCGGTCGTGCTCGACACGCGGACCCTGGAGCTGGCCGAAGTGGCCGTCGTCGAGGGGACCAGCCGCTTCCCGTACATCCCGGGGCTGCTGGCCTTCCGCGAACTGCCGTCCGTGCTCACGGCGTTGGAGAAGCTGAGCCGCACCCCCGAGGTCGTGGTGTGCGACGGCTACGGCATCGCCCACCCGCGCCGCGCCGGGCTCGCGGTGCACCTCGGCGTGGAGACCGGACTGCCCTGTTTCGGCGTGGCCAAGACGCCGTTCGCCTTCGACCACGAGGCGCCGGGGCCGCTGCGGGGGAGCCGGACGCCGCTGACGGACGGCGGCGAGGTGGTGGGCGCGGCGCTCCGCACCCAGCAGGGCGTCAAGCCGGTCTTCGTCTCCGTCGGCAGCGGCATCGGCCTCGACAACGCCTGCGACCACACCCTGCGCCTCACCACGCGCTACCGGCTGCCGGAGACGACCAGGAACGCCGACCGGCTGAGCCGTGCGCGCCTGCGCGAACTGGGCTGAGCCGTACGGTCGTTGCCCTCCGCGGTGCCTGCCGTGCCTGCCGTAACTGCCGTGTCAGCGCGGCGGCAGCGGCGGGCGGGCGCGGTTGGGGCGGGCGGAGAGGTCGGGCGGGGTGGCCGCCGGGTGCTCCTCCAGCAGGGCGAGCGCCGTCCTGACCGCGACCCCCATCTGACCGTGACGGCCCTCCGCCCAGTCCAGCGGCGTCCGCAGCGAGTCGATGTCGGGGTCCACACCGTGGTTCTCCACCGACCAGCCGTAGGCGTCGAACCAGGCCGCGTTCATCGGCACCGTGATCACCGTGCCGTCGCCCAGCCGGTGGCGGCCGGTCATCCCGACCACCCCGCCCCAGGTGCGCGAGCCCACCACCGGTCCCAGGCCCAGGAGTTTGAAGGCCGCGGTGATCATGTCGCCGTCCGACGAGGTCGCCTCGTCGGCGATGGCGACCACCGGACCGCGCGGCGCGCTGCCCGCGTACGACACCGGCTGCGCGTTACGGGTCAGGTCCCAGCCGAGGATCGTCCGGGTCAGCTTCTCCACCACCAACTCGCTGATGTGGCCGCCCGCGTTGCCGCGCACGTCCACCAGCAGCGCGTCGTACGCCATCTCCATCCGCAGATCGCGGTTGAACTGCGCCCAGCCCGAGCCGCCCATGTCGGGGATGTGCAGATAGCCGCACCGCCCGCCGCTCAAGTGCCGTACGACGGAACGCCGTTTGGCCACCCAGTGCTGGTAGCGCAGCGGCCGCTCGTCGACCAGCGGGACGACGGCGACCCGGCGGGGCGCGCCGCGCCGGCCCGGCGGGGTGAAGGTCAGCTCCACCGTGGTGCCGCCGGCGCCCGCGAGCAGCGGATACGGTCCCGCGTCCGGGTCGACCGGCCGCCCGTCGACATGGGTCAGGACGAAGCCCTCGCGGATCCCCGTACCGGCCAGCGGGGAGCGGGCCTTGGAGTCGGACGACTCGCCCGGCAGGATGCGCAGCACCGACCATGTGCCGTCCTTGCCGTGCTGGAAGTCGGCGCCGAGCAGGCCGATCGGCCGCTGGTAGTGCGGCGGTCCCTCGTTGCGGCGGGCGGGCGCCACATAGGCGTGCGAGGTGCCGAGTTCGCCCAGCACCTCGCGCAGCAGGTCGGCGAACTCGTCGGGGGTGGCGACGCGTTCGACCAGCGGCCGGTACTGGTCGAGGATCGCGGGCCAGTCGACCCCGCACATGTCCGGCGCCCAGAAGTAGTCCCGGATCAGCCGGCCCGCCTCCGCGTACGACTGCCGCCACTCGGCGGTCGGGTCCACCTCGTGCAGGATGCGGCGCATGTCGACGTAGACCGTCGAGTCGTCGTCGCCCCGCTCGGTGGCCGGGAGGACGGCCAGTTCGCCCTCGTCGAAGACGGCGACCCGGCGGCCGTCGCCGCTGACCGCGTACCAGTCCATGTGGTGCACCAGTTCGGTGCGCTTGCACTTGCCCAGGCTGTAGAACTCCAGCGTCGGCCGCGCCGAGGGGTCGGTGGGGTTGGTGAAGGTCTCGCCGAGCGCGCCGGAGATCGGCCAGCGCAGCCAGACCAGACCGCCCTGCACGGGCGCCAGCGCCGAGTACTTCGACGCCGGTACGGGGAAGGGCGTGACCCGGCTGGCAAGGCCCTCGGCCTCCACCACCACGGGACCGTCGCCGCTGCCGCTCTCCCCGGGGTCGAGCCCGCCGGTGATCGGGCGGCCGTCCACCGGCAGCGCGAACGGCGACGGCGTCGCCGAGTTCAGCGGCACCAGGTACGGGCGGCAGCCCAGCGGGAACGACAGATCGCCGGTGTGCACGTCGTACACCGGGTCGAAGCCGCGCCAGGACAGGAACGCCAGATAGCGGCCGTCGCGGGTGAAGACCGGCTGCTCGTCCTCGAACCGGCCGTTGGTCACGTCGATGATGGTGTGGTCGGCGAGCCGGGCGATCTTCACCGAGCGCAGGCTGCGGCCGATTCCCGGGTGCGACCAGGTGAGCCAGGCCGAGTCGGGGGAGAAGGACAGGTCGCGGACCGGGCCGTTGGTGGAGCGGATCAGCTCGTCGACGGCGCCGGGGGCGGTGGGGTTCTCCTCCGTGTCCACTGCTCCGGGGCCGGGACCGAGGGCGTCCAGCAGCTCCTCGGCGTCGTCCAGGTCGTGGATCTCCTGGAGTTCCTGGAGGTCCTCCCGGTCGGCGGTGTCGTAGCCGTCCGACGGGTGGGACTCGTCGGAGACGTCCCGCTCGCCCGTCGTGACCAGCAGCAGGCGGCCGTCGTGGGTGGCCACCGCCAGCGTGCTCCCGTCGGGCGAGGAGATCATCTCCAATACCCGTCCCACCTTGCCCACGGCGAGGCGTTGCGGGGCATCCGGGCCCGGGACGGTGGCCGGGGGAGACGGGGCGTGGCCGTTGACGCTGCTGGTGCCGCCGCTCGCGTGGGGCGCGGCGTCGGTGCCCGCCGCGCCGGACACCTGCCCGTTCGTACGGCCGTCCGCGGGCTCTTCGGCGGTCTCCTCGGCGGGCTCGTCCGGCGGCCCGCTCCTGGTGGGGCCCTCCGCGACCGGCACCGGCACCTGGTCCGGCCGGTCGGCGGCGACGCCGTCCCCCTGCCCGCCCGGGCCCCCTTCCTCGGAGCCGTCGTCCTCCTCCTCCGCACCGGCCATCGCGCGGGAGGCCCGGCCCGGGAGCTGCGCCAGCTCGATGCCGTCCTCGCCCTCCGCGTCCGTCACGAACGCGATCAGCCCGGTGTCGCCCAGCATCTCCGGCAGCCGCACCCGGGCCCCCGGCTCGTCGGCGAGGGTACGGGCGGGGCCGTCGCGGTGGGTCAGCCAGTAGAGGCTGCCGCGTACGCACACCGCGCTGGCCCGGCCGGTGGCGTCCATGGCCAGGCCGTCCAGATGCGAGGCGGCGGGCACCTGGTACGGGCGGCGGCCGCTCCGCGCGCCGCCGAGCCGTATCTCCAGGCGGCGCGGCCGGGCGTCCGGCGTGATCAGGTCCTCCACCAGCCACAGCTCGCCCGCGCACTGGTACACCACCCGCTCGCCGTCGGTGGCGGCGCTGCGGGCGTAGAAGTCGTCGTGGTCGGTGTGGCGGCGCAGATCCGTACCGTCGTGGCGGCACGAGTAGAGGTTGCCGACGCCTTCGTGGTCGGAGAGGAAGGCGATCCGGCCCGAGACGAACATCGGCGCGGCCAGATGCCCGTCCACCTCCGGGACCAGCCGCTCGCCGTGCAGCCACAGCCGTCCCGTCGCACCGCCGCGGTACCGCTTCCAGGCGTGCGGCTCGTGCGGCGGTGTCCCGGTCAGCAGCAGTGTGCGGCGCTCCCCGCTGTCGTCGCACACCGCGATGTCGGACACCGGCCCCCACGGCAGCCGGCCACCCGGCCCGCACTGCGTCGACACGCTGTGCGCCCAGGTGTGGTACGCGAACGGCTGCGCGTGGGAGGACACCGCCAGCACATGCCCGTCCGGCGTCCACGAGCACACCCGGGTGTCCGTACTGCCCCAGTACGTCACCCGGCGTGACGTCCCGCCGTCCACCGGCACCAGATGGACCTCGGGGTCCAGGCTCCGCCACGACGTGAACGCGATGGTCTCGCCGTCCGGCGACAGCCGGGGCGGCCCGACCCGGGTGCGGTCCGCCGTCACCCGCCAGGCACGCCCCGGCACCCCGCCCGCGGCCCCCAGCGGGGCCACCCAGATGTCGTCCTCCGCGGCGAAGCAGAGCAGATCGCCGTGCAGGTGCGGAAACCGGAGGTACGCGCCGTCGCTCACCCCTCCCATGGTTCGGGCCCCTGCTCGGCGCAGCAACTTTTCGCGCCCCCTCGCCGTGATGCGCCCCCTGGCCGCCCCCTCGGGCGGGGCTCAGCAGAAGGAGGGCAGCACTCCCGACGGCTGGTCGTTCGCGCCACCGGCGAAGTACACCTCGGGCACATAGCCCCACACGCCGTTGTCCGCCTGGGTGTACGCCCACCAGCTGTTCCAGTAGCCGTTCACGTACACCTCGGAGGGCCGGTTGTCGTCCCCGTACGCCTGGCACTGCCCGGTGAACCAGTTGGCCCGGCCGCCCACGTTCAGGTACCCCACGATGGCGTTGTTCGTGCCGGTCCAGTCGTATACGGGCACGTTCCCCTTCCACAGCCCGCACACGTACTCCGGCCCGTGCGCGCTGGTCCGCCCGTTCGCCGCGCACGATCCCGTGTCACTGGCCGACGCCGAACCCGCCCCGACCCCCACCAGCGCCCCGGCCGCCACCACCGCGGCGCCCAGCGCCATCGCGACCCCGCGCCTGCTCTTCGAGAACATCCTCACCCTCTCCTCCCGGAAGCCCTGTCTGCCCGGCACCGTAGCCACGCGGTTCCGCCCCGCGGTCCTGACGGATGTCAGGGGCCATGCCTGTCCGGGTGACCCGGCGGGCGCGTCGGGGGCCGGGGGGAGGGGGCGTGGGCGAGGCTGCGGAGGTGGCAGCTGAGGCGGATGGCGGGGGGAAGGCCGGGGCCGCGAACGTCGTGCTTCTGACGCTGGCGGCCGGGCAGTTCCTGATGGCGCTGGACAGTTCGGTGATGAACGTGTCGATCGCGACGGTGGCCTCGGACGTGGGGACCACGGTCAGCGGGCTGCAGGGCGCGATCACGGCGTACACGCTGGTGATGGCGATGCTGATGATCACCGGGGGCAAGGTCGGCGCGCTGCTCGGCCGCAAGCGGGTCTTCATGATCGGCTGCGTGATCTACGGATGCGGGTCGCTGACCACCTCGCTGGCGCCGAACCTGACGGTGCTGCTGATCGGCTGGTCGTTCCTGGAAGGCGTCGGAGCCGCGCTCATCATGCCGGCGATCGTGGCACTGGTCGCGGGAAACTTCCCCGCCCGGCGGCGCCCCGCCGCCTACGGCCTGGTCGCGGCGGCCGCGGCGGTGGCCGTCGCGCTCGGGCCGCTCATCGGGGGCGTGGCGACCACGTACTTCTCCTGGCGCTGGGTCTTCGCCGGGGAGGTCGTGGTGGTGCTGGCCATCCTGGTGCTGGCCCGCCGTGCCGCCGACGCCCCGCCCGAACGCCGGCCGCGCATCGACGTCGTGGGCGCGGTGCTGTCCGCGGCGGGGATCGGGGTGTTCGTCTTCGCCGTGCTGCGCACCAGCGAGTGGGGCTGGTTCAGGCCCAAGTCCGGCGCACCCTCGTGGTTCGCGCTGTCCCCGGTGGTCTGGCTGATGCTCGGCGGGATCCTGCTGGTCTGGCTCTTCTTCCGCTGGGAGGAACGGCTCGTGCGGCGGGGGGAGGAGCCGCTGGTCGCCCCCGCGCTGCTGCGCAACCGGCAGCTCAGCGGCGGTCTGACGATGTTCTTCTTCCAGTACCTGGTGCAGATGGGCGTGTTCTTCGTCGTACCCCTCTACCTGTCCGTCGCGCTCGGCCTGTCCGCGCTCAAGACGGGCGTGTGGCTCCTGCCGCTGTCCGTGACGCTGCTCGCCGCGGCGGTCGGCATCCCCAGACTGCTGCCGCGTGTGTCGCCGCGACGGGTGGTGCGGTGGGGAATCCTGTCCATGCTCACCGGCGCCGTGGTCCTGATGGCCACCCTCGACAGGGAGTCCGACGCGGGCGTCGTGACGATTCCGCTGCTGCTGGTGGGGCTCGGCATGGGGGCGCTCGCCTCCCAGCTCGGCGCGGTCACCGTGTCCGCGGTCCCCGACGAGCAGAGCGCCGAGGTGGGCGGTGTCCAGAACACCGTCACCAACCTCGGCGCGTCGATCGGCACCGCGCTCGCCGGGTCGATCCTCCTGGCCGTCCTGACCTCGTCGTTCCTCGCCACCATCGAGCAGAGCCCGGCGATCCCGGCCGACGTGAAGAGCCGCACCCAGGTCGAGCTCGCCGGCGGCGCCCCCTTCCTCTCGGACGCCCAGCTCACCTCCGCCCTCAACGACGCGGGGGTCGACCCGGCGATCACCGAGGCCGCCCTGGACGCCAACACCACCAGCCGCATCGCCGGCCTCCGCGCCGCCCTCGCCGTCCTCGCCCTGGCCGCCCTCACCGCCCTGTTCTTCACCTCCCGGATCCCCCAGACGCAGGCCGGAGCGGCCGAGCCCGCGGTGGGCTCGGGCCCGGATCCGACAGCGGGCCCGGATCCGGCCTAGGCGTACGCGGGCCCACCGCGCTCCCGCGTCCGGAGCGCCCGGGTGTGCGCCCCTCAGATCTTCGCCAGGCGGCTGACGAATCCGGCGGCGATCAGGGCCTGGTACGCCGCGCGTACGTCCGCGGGGACATGCTGCTTGACGGCGAATCCGAGTCCCGGGTACTCGATCACCCGCTGCAGGTCCCCCACGATCATGTCGACGACCAGCTTCTCGTCACCGATGCTCTTCAGATAATCGTCGAACTCCAGCCGCTCCGATGCACAGACGACCTCCACCTCGGGCCACAGCTTGCGGGCCGTGGCGTACGAACGGCGTTCCATGTACGGCTTGCACACCAGCAGCACCCTGTTCGGCACCACTCCGGCCCTGGCCAGCACCTCGCGCGAGAACATGATGTTCTGTCCGGTGTTCCCCGCGTGCGGCTCAACGAGGATCGCGTCCTCCGGCACGCCCAACTCGCGTGCGTGCTCCCGGTAGTGGACCGCCTCCCCCCGCGGAAACCGCGCCACCGTCGTGGGGCTGTTCCCGCCACTGAACACCACGACGGGAAACAACCCGGTGCCGTACAGCTCCGCCGTCCGCGTCGCCACCCCCAGATCATGGCTGCCCAGCCCGATCGCCGCGTCGCACCGCACGGGTTCGTGCCCCATCAGGTGGAAGTCCCAGATCAGCTTGGCATCGCCCCACTGCTCATCGCTGATGGCATGCGGCTCGCGGTCCGGCACATGTGCTCCCAGATTCGTCACTGACGGCCGACCGGCGGCGGACCGGCAGGCGTGCCGTCCACCGATCGTCGAATACCCTCGATGCTCCGTAGCTGGTGACCCAGGCCGTGGTGCCTGGCCAACTGTGCTGCCTCATCGAGTATGGACAGGCCACTGCCCCGGGTGCGCGGGTCCGACAGCAGAATGTGCCCATGCGCGGCGCTCAACCGCACGCGCTGCAAAGGGGAGACGCTGCTTCCGCCGGAGCGGGCGATATCGATGTGCCGCAGCGCCTCCGTGAGACTGCCCTTCCCACGATGGGCGAGAGCGATCTTCTGCTGGGCCACCGACCAGTCCCCGGGCTCCGCGAGGTCTTCGAATTCACGGGCCGCCCCGGTCATGACCCGCACGGCGTAGTCGTTGTCGCCCCTCTTGCTGGCCGACCTGCCCAGCCACAACCGGGACCGCGCGCGGTCGCGCCCGCTGAGCCGTCCGTCGGCGGTGAGCCGTTCGTACTGTCGGCCCGCCTCCTCAAGGCTGCCCGACATCTCGTCCACCAACGCGAGCAACAGGCCGGTCTGCGCGAGACGCCGCGGGACGTCGAGTCGGGAGTACAGGCGGCCCGCGATGTTGTACGAGTGGCGAGCCGACAGTGGCCCCTGCAGCTCTCCCTGGTCGCGTTGGAGATCACCGAGCAGGGTGGTGGACCGGGCGAGGAGGTACAACCCTCGATCGTTCAGCTCGCCTGGGACGAAGCGGTCCAGCCAGCGCCGGAGCAAGGTCTTCGCCATGGCGAAGTCCTGATGGGACAGAGCGATGACAGTCCGGTCGAGGTCGTCGGCCCATGACTCGTACTCCCACTCCCGCGGACAGCCTGTGGGCGTACGGAGCTGCGGTGGTGTCGCCGATCGCCGCGCCTCCGACAGATTCCTCTCGAACCGTGCATGCGCGTCCGTGCTTGCTCGGGCGAGGGCGGTGTCGAGAATCGCCTGGGTGTCCGGGCGCGGTTCCGTGTCAGCTAGCAGCTTCTCCCATTTGGAGACCGTACGCATTCCGACGCCCAAATGCTCGGCGAAAGCACGGACGCTCAGCCGTAGCGCCGAACGCAGCGCTCGGGCCTCCAGGCCGGTCCATTGGTGCACCGTCGCCACACGTGGCTCCCTTCTGCCTGCCATGGAACCACGGTGCATGGACGCGGGGGACGGAAGTGCGACGCAAGTGCGACAGAGAGTCATTTCGCGTCGGCGCTGGCACGTTCAGGCTCGACGTGGCGCACGCCGTCACCGTCACCATCTGAACCGTGAGGTCCGTCATGGCTGAGACAGCACAGACATTCTTCGACGCGAAACGCGAATCGGTCCGCCTGGCACGCGAATTCGCTGCGACAACGCTCGCGGAGTGGGGATTCGCCGACACGGCTGACGATGTGCGGCTGTGTGTGTCGGAACTGGCCTCGAACGCATTGGTGCACGGGACGCAGCGCGGGCACGGGTTCTTGGTGCGGCTGGCCGTGGAGGACGCATTCGTACGGCTGGAGGTGCATGACAGCCGCGACGAGAAGGGGGAGCGCAGGCCGCGGGTCTGTCATCCGGGAGAGGCGGATACACGCGGGCGAGGCTTACTGATCGTCGCGACGGTCGCGGACGTCTGGGGTGTCCAGCGGCGGGAGCCGTTCGGGAAGGTCGTATGGGCGCGCTTCAAAGTCGGGCGCGGCGGGGGTGAGAGGCCGCCGCGCCCGGGGAGCTATGACTCCGTGGGGGTTTCCGCCTGAAGGCGGGTGCGGGCGGCTTCGAGGCGGGCGAGGGAGCGGGGGCGGCCGAGGACTTCGAGGGACTCGAAGAGGGGGAGGCCGACGGTGCGGCCCATGACGGCGACGCGGATCGGGGCCTGGGCCTTGCCGAGCTTGAGGCCGTGGGCGGTGGCGATCGACTCCAGGGTGGCCTTGAGAGGCTCGGCCTCCCAGGCGGGCAGGGCGCCGAGCTGGGTGACGGCGTCGCGCAGCAGCTGCTCCGCGCCCGGCTTCATCGCCTTCGACCAGGACACCTCGTCGGCGACCGGCGTGTCGAGGAAGAGGAAGTCGACGTAGGCCGTGATCTCGGAGAGCACCGGCAGCCGGGTCTGGGCGAGCGGGGCGACGGTCTCGAAGACGGCCTGGTCGAAGTCCTCCGGCTTCCAGGGCGCGTGCGGCGCGGACAGCCAGGGCGCGCAGGCGGCGGTGAACTCCGCGACGGGCAGCGCCCGGATGTACTCGCCGTTGAAGGCGGTCAGCTTCTTGATGTCGAAGAACGCGGACGAGCCGTTGACGTCCTCGATCCGGAAGAGCCGCTGCAGCTCCTCGTAGGGCAGGATCTCGCGGTCGCCGCCCGGGCCCCAGCCCAGCAGCATCAGGTAGTTGACCATGGCGTCGGGCAGATAGCCCTCGGCGAGGTAGTCCTCCAGCGCCACCTTGTCGCGGCGCTTGGACAGCTTCTGCCGCTTCTCGTTGACGATCACCGGCAGGTGCGCCCAGACCGGCGGGGTCGCGCCCAGCGCCTCCCACAGCAGCTGCTGCTTCGGCGTGTTCGACAGGTGCTCCTCGCCGCGGATGACCTCGGTGATCCGCTCGTCGAGGTCGTCCACCACGTTGGCCAGCAGGAAGACGGGGGAGCCGTCACCGCGGGCGATCACGAAGTCCTCGATCGCCGCGTTCGGGAAGGACGGCTCGCCGCGCACCTTGTCGACGACCACGGTCTCGCCCTCGTCCGGCGTACGGAACCGCATCGCGCGGCCCGGCTCGTACGCCAGCCCGCGCTCGCGGCAGTGGCCGTCGTACCCGAGGTGCTCGGAGCCGGTGCGCTCCTTGAGCTGCTCGCGGGTGCAGTCGCAGTAGTACGCCTTGCCCGCCGCGAACAGCTGCTGCGACGCCTCCTTGTGCCGGTCGGCGTTGTGCGACTGGAAGTACGGACCCTCGAAGGCGGGGTCGGACTCCTTGATCCCGATGGACGCGAGGGCGCTGATGATGCCGTCGATCCACTCGGGCTTGTTGCGCGCCGCGTCGGTGTCCTCGATCCGCAGCACGAAGGTCCCGCCTGACTGGCGGGCGACGGCCCAGTTGTACAGGGCGGAGCGGGCGCCGCCGACGTGGAACATGCCGGTGGGGGAGGGGGCGAAGCGGACGCGGAGCGGGGCATCAGACATGCCCCACACCCTACCCAGCCCCCGCCCTCCCGGCCGCCCCGGCCGCCCCGGCCAACCCGGTCCCAGCGCCGCGCCGCCGCTCCCAGCCAACCCGGTCTTTTCAGGGGCGCGAGGAACTGCGCGAGCAACCCTCCACCGGGCCGGTGGTCCGGCAGCGACAGCAACTGCCCCTTTGGGGCGGTTCCCTACCCGCGCCCCTTCGGGGCACGACCTCCGCCAGTGCGGCGCGCGGGCCCCGCGCCCCTTCGGGCGTAAGGGAGTTGCCCGGGAGCACCGGCGCAGCCGGATCTGCTTCAAGCATTGACACAAGCGAAGCGCCTCCGCACTATGGGAGCGCTCCCACGTTAAGAGCGTGTAACTGAACCATGTTCCACCGCACCACCTCCCTTGACCTCTCGAAGTCGCTTCGAGGGGCCCACCCCCCACCCCGGAGGTTGCTCGCACATGGCAGTCCCGACAGTCCGACGCAGAACCGCAGCACTGGCGGCGGGCGCCCTCGTCGTCGCCTCAGGCGGCGTCGTCGCAGCGCTCAGCACCAGCGCCGCGTCCGCGGCCACCCCCGGTTGCTCGGTGGCGTACACCGTCAACCAGTGGGACACCGGCTTCACCAGCCAGGTGACCATCACCAACACCGGCCCCGCGCTGACCTCGTGGCAGCTCGGCTGGAGCTTCGCCGGGAACCAGAAGGTCACCCAGGGCTGGAACGCCACCGTCACGCAGAACGGCGCGGCGGTGACCGCGGCCAGCCTGTCGTACAACGGGGCGATCGCCACCGGCGGTACGGCGAACTTCGGCTTCAACGCCTCGTACAGCGGCACCAACACCTCGCCGACGGCGTTCACCCTCAACGGGGTCGCCTGCGGCGGCGGTACGTCGACCACTCCGCCGACCACCCCGCCGACGACGCCCCCCACGACTCCCCCCACCACCCCGCCCACGACTCCGCCGACGACCCCGCCCACCACGCCGCCGACGTCGCCGCCGCCCGGCAGCCGGGTCGACAACCCGTACGCGGGCGCCAAGGGCTATGTGAACCCCGACTGGTCCGCGAAGGCCGCGGCCGACGGCGGGCAGAAGATCGCCAACCAGTCGACCGCCGTGTGGCTCGACCGGATCGCCGCGATCAACGGCGTGAACGGCGCCATGGGCCTGCGCGCCCACCTCGACGCCGCCGTCCAGCAGGCCGCGGGCCAGCCGCTCACCATCGAGCTGGTCATCTACGACCTGCCGGGCCGTGACTGCGCCGCCCTCGCCTCCAACGGCGAGCTGGGTGCCACCGATATCGGCCGCTACAAGACCGAGTACATCGACCCGATCGCCTCGATCATGTCGGACCCGAAGTACGCGGGCCTGCGCATCGTGAACATCATCGAGCCCGACTCGCTGCCGAACCTGGTCACCAACGCGGGCGGCACCGCCGGCTCGACCGACGCCTGCGCGACGATGAAGGCGAACGGCAACTACGAGGCCGGAGTCGGCTACGCCCTGGCCAAGCTGGGCGCGATCGGCAACACGTACAACTACATCGACGCCGGGCACCACGCCTGGCTGGGCTGGGACAGCAACCTCGCGCCCTCCGCCCAGGAGTTCCTGAAGGCCGCGAAGACCGGCGGTGCCACCGTCGACGACGTGCAGGGCTTCATCGTCAACACCGCCAACTACAGCGCCACCGTGGAGCCCAACTTCAAGGTGACGGACAACGTCAACGGCACCACGGTGCGCCAGTCCAAGTGGGTCGACTGGAACAACTACGTCGACGAGCAGAGCTACGCCACCGCGCTGCGCTCGCTGCTGGTCTCCGACGGCTTCAACTCCAACATCGGCATGCTGATCGACACCTCGCGCAACGGCTGGGGCGGCACCGCGCGTCCCACCGGCCCCGGCGCGACGACCAGCGTGGACACCTATGTGGACGGCGGCCGGATCGACCGGCGCATCCACGCGGGCAACTGGTGCAACCAGTCCGGCGCGGGCCTGGGCGCCCGGCCGACCGCGGCCCCCGCGGCCGGGATCGACGCCTACGTCTGGGTGAAGCCGCCGGGTGAGTCGGACGGTTCGAGCACGGCCATCGCCAACGACCAGGGCAAGGGCTTCGACCGGATGTGCGACCCGACCTACACGGGCAACGCCCGTAACGGCAACAACCCGACCGGCGCGCTGTCGGGCGCGCCGCTGGCGGGCGACTGGTTCTCGGCCCAGTTCCACCAGCTCCTGCAGAACGCGTACCCGCCGCTGTCGTAGCGGATCCCCCACCGGGCCCATGACGGGTCCGCGCCCTGGTCGGGCTTCTCCCACGCTCCAGCCGACCAGGACCGCGGGCCCGTCGCGGGCGTTCACCGGCCGCCCCCTCGCCCGCAGCCTCGCCCGCCCCTCGCCCGCCCCCACTCCCGCAAAACGCCCTGTTTCGGACTCCGTGCCCGCGTCGTGCACCATGGGTGCGGGAGAGTCCGGTACGGCGTGGGAGGCGGCATTCATGGAGGTCAAGGGGACGGCGGAGCCGGGCTACGAACCGGTCCGCACCGCCTTCGCGGAGAACTTCTCCCGCCGCGGCGACCGCGGCGCCGCCTTCGCCCTGTACCGCGACGGCCGCAAGGTGGTGGACCTGTGGGGCGGGACCGCCGACCCCGAGGGCGACGCGCCCTGGGCCGAGGACACCGCGCAGATCGTCAGGTCGGCGACGAAGGGCGTGGCCGCCGCGGCGCTGCTGCTGCTCCACCAGCGCGGGCTGCTGGACCTGGACGCGCCGGTGGGCGCGTACTGGACGGAGTTCAAGGCGCACGGCAAGGAGCGGGTGACCGTCCGCGACGCGCTGGCGCACCGCGCCGGGGTGCCCGCGCTCGACGTGCCGCTCACGCCCGCGCAGGCGCTGGACGGGGTGTCGGGCCCGCGGGCGATCGCCGCCCAGCCGCCGCTCTTCCTGCCGGGCGCCGCACACGGCTACCACGCGCAGACCTTCAGCTGGCTGGCCGGCGAGCTGGTACGGCGTGCCTCCGGGCGGACCATCGGCCGGTACGTCGCCGACGAGATCGCCCGCCCGCTCGGCCTCGACCTGTGGATCGGGCTGCCGCCGGACCAGGAGCACCGGGTCGGCCGGGTCGCCGAGGTCCCCACGCCCCCGCCGCCGCCCTCGGGCGGGCTGCGCGCCCGGCCCAAGCAGTCGGTGCACGACGCGTACGCCGACCCCGCCTCGCTCACCAGCCGCGCCTTCGCCGCGATCACCCCGCTGCCCGACGAGAACGAACCGGCCTACCGGGCAGGCGAGTTGGCCGCGTCCAACGGCATCGCGACCGCCCGCGCGCTGGCCCGCTGCTACGCCGCCCTGATCGGTGAGGTCGACGGCGGCCCGCGACTGCTGGCGCCCGCCACGGTGACCGCCGCCCGTACCGTGGAATCCGAGGGTCCCGACCAGGTGCTGGTGGTCAACACCCGCTTCGGCCTCGGCTACATGCTGCACGGCCCGTCCTCCCCGCTGCTCGGCCCCGGCTCCTTCGGCCACCCCGGGCGCGGCGGCAGCCTGGCCTTCGCCGACCCGGCCGCGGGGATCGGCTTCGGCTATGTGACCAACGGCCTGCAGAAGAACGTCACCGCCGACCCGCGGGCCCAGGCCCTGGTCAGGGCGGTACGGGAGTGCATACGCTGACCCGATGCGGCGCTTCGAGACGTACGGGGTAGTGGTGACCGGCTCGGCCCGCGGTATCGGCGAGGCGACAGCCCGCCGGTTCGCCGCCGAGGGCGCGGGAGTTCTGCTGGCCGACCTGGACGGCGAGGCCGCCGAGCGCACCGCCGCCGCGATCCGCGCGGAGGGCGGCCGGGCCGAGGGCTTCGGCTGCGACGTCGCCGACCGTACGGCGGTGGAGGCGGCGGTCGCGCACGCGGTGGACGCCTTCGGGACGCTGGACGTGCTGGTGAACAACGCCTACTCGTGCAGCCCGCACGAGGATGACTTCACCGACGAGTCGGACGAAGCCTGGTTCCGTGACCTGGACATCACGCTGACCGGCGCGATGCGCTGCTCGCGGGCCGCCCTGCCGCATCTGGCGGCGGCGCCCGACAGGCGCGGCGCGATCGTCAACATCGGCTCGGTCAACGGTCTTTCGTACTTCGGCAACCACGCCTACAGCGCCGCCAAGGCCGGGCTGATCTCGCTGACCCGCGGCCTCGCGGTGGACGCGGCGCGCCGCGGTGTGCGGGTCAACCTGGTCGCGCCCGGCACCATCAACACCCCCGCCTGGACCGGCCGGGAGGCCGTGCTGTCGGCCGCCGCCCCGCTCTACCCCCTCGGCCGGGTGGGCGAGCCCGCCGACATCGCCGCCGCCGTCACCTTCCTGGCCTCCACCGACGCGTCCTGGATCACCGGTGTCACGCTCCCGGTGGAAGGCGGCATCCTGAGCGCCAACCCGGCCTTCTACTCCGCCTTCGAGGCGGCGGGCGGGGCGGGGGCGGCGGGCTCGGTGGGCGACCCGGGCTGATCCCCCCGGGGCCCGGCGGTCAACCGGCGTGCAGCATCAGGCCGATGCCGGTTGGTTGATGGCGGGCTTCGACGGAACGGCTATCCCCAGGTGACGACGTTCTCCGCGGGTCGGTAACCGACATCGAACGCGTTCTCCCCGTCCGCCACGGCCACCGATACGGGGGACAGGCAGTGACAGCAGAGTTTGTAGCCCACTCCCTGGCGGGGGTCGGATTGCCACCTGACCCATTCGGCGGCTTCCTCGGTCGTCATGACCTGCATCCCGGCCGCCCATGTGGTGCTCAGCCTCCCATGGTGGGCGAACGCGGGCAGGCCGGCGAGGGACCACGGCGACCCCACCCGTTCTGCCTGGCCGACATACAGCGCCACCCGGGGGCAGTTGCTCCGGTGCAGAGTGGTCTTCCCTGCCGCATACGGATGGCGGTCCGGATCCGCGAGGCGCATCTTGTGCATGAAGGACTCGATGGCGATCGCTTCGAACTCCGCCCGGGCGCCGACGCACACGGGACAGCCGAGCGGGCAGTCGTATCCGTTCATCTCCCTCTCGGTGTAGCCGTTCCGGGAGTACGGCGGACCGGTCCACTGCGCGAAGGCGTCCAGCGAATCGTGGAGTTCCTGCCAGGTGATGTACCCCTGCGCACACATGTTGATCATTTCCTTGGCTGCGTGGAGTTCGACCACCAGGAGCGGTGCACCCGGAGCGTCGGGGGACTCGTTGGAGTGCGCTCCCCAGACGACCCAGTCCTCTGTGTGCGAGTTATCGATCATCATCTGGTCGTCCTCTTCGAGGAGCACACCTCCCGTATGGGCTGCGCGGGCCGCATGGCCGCCTGCCCTGGTGGTGGCGCGGACCGTCGTGGTCGAGGTCCCGTGCTCCCTTTTTGCGGGGTCAGTGTTTGCGCTGGCGCGGGATCTTGGTCCGGCCGGGGCGGTGAAGGGTGATCTGGCGGGAGAGGAGGAGGAAGCTGGCCAGCGCGGAGAACGGGGGCAGGCCGGCGGTGGCGCTTGCGATGATCGTTCTCGGGGCGTGGGAGATGCACAGCGCCATGGCGATCACCGAGAAGAGGATCACCGCGATCCACCCAGCCCGTCCGGAACGCCGGTAGGCGGCCGCGTGCAGGACGGACAGACAGCCGGCAAGCCACGGACCGTAGACGAGCAGCGGCCACGCGGTGGCCAGGCCGTGGGCGGTCGGAGACGCCAGTTGGCGCAGCGGGTCGTAGGAGACCATCGCGCCGAGCACGCTGACGCTGCCGGTGACGGCGCCGGTGATCGCCACGATGGCGACACCGAGGGCGGCAGGTCGCCGCAGCCACACGAGCCGGGGACGTCTGCGGCGGCGGTTGACGCGGGGTGTCGGGGAGGGGGAAGCCTGGGGCGTAGCCGTCTCCGGGACCAGCGATCTGAACATGTGCTCGAACTCGGCGTCGAGATCCCACTGTGTTCGGGTGTCATCCGACTGTGCATGGGGAGAGGCGCCCGCTTGCTCCCCCAAATGGGGAGCGAATTCGTCGGGGCCCACCATCTGGGGGATAAGATATTCATGCACTTTGGGGCCATCCGAGGTGCGAGTTCTGCCGGTGAGCGCTCATCGGGTCTTCGCGTTGTACGACATCCCAACGCCGCCTGAAATCCGCTTCGATGCGTTCCATCAGGGTGAGGAAGTCGCCGAGCAGGGCGCTGCACGGGGGTGTGCGAATGGCTGGCGCATAGTCGAATTCGGCGCTGCGCGCCGCGTCCAGGTCGTCCTCGCGAGTGAATTCCTGCGGAAGCGGAGCGGAGCCGACAGTTCGGCGGTCCGCATCCTCGGGAGTTGGTTGGCCAGAAGGCGTGTTCACACCTCAGTTAACGATGGGTGGGTCGGAGCAGGACGCGGCGAACGAGTGAACGGGCGTGGCATTCGGTTAGACCGTTTGCCAACGCCGGAGTCGGCTACTGATCCACCGTGGCCGAAGATCTCAGGGGCAAAATATTCGGCGGACGCATGACCGCAATGGGGGTGTAGCCGCCGCCTTCTGCGTGCCGTCAACCGGCGTGCAGCATCAGGCCGATGCCGGTCACGACGATCACGGCGGCCACGATCCGCGGCCTGCCGAACCGCTCCTTGAAGAAGAGCGTCCCGATCGCCGCGCCCGCGATGATCGACGTCTCGCGCAGTGCGGCGACCGGCGCCAGCGGGGCGCGGGTCTGCGCCCAGAGCACCAGACCGTAGGCGCCGATCGACAGCACCCCGCCGAGCAGGCCGCGCAGCGCCACCGGCCGTAGCTGGGCGAGCAGTTCACCGCGACGGGCGGCCAGCGCGAAGGCGGGGATCACCAGGCCCTGGCCGATCAGCAGCCAGGCGATGTAGCCCAGCGGCGTACCGGAGTCGCGGACGCCGACGCCGTCGACGACCGTGTACGAGGCGATGGTCAGGCCGGTGCCCACGGCGGCCGCCAGCGCGGGCCAGTTGGGCCGCCGGCCGCGCATGCCCCACAGGGCCACCCCGCCGAGGCCGGTGGAGGCGACCAGCACACCCGCGGTCTGCCACGGCCCCGGCCGCTCGCCGACGAAGACCGCCGCGAGCACGGTGACCGCGAGCGGTGCGATGCCGCGGGCGATCGGGTAGACCTGCCCGAACTCGCCCAGCCGGAACGACTGCATCAGCAGGTACTGGTAGGCCAGGTGGATCAGGACCGAGGCCACCAGATACGGCCACGCACGGCCGTGCGGCAGCGGCGCGAAGGGCGCCATCGCCAGCGCGACCAGGGCCCCGCCGCCACCCACCAGGGTGAAGGCGAGGACCTGGTCCTTGATGCCGTGCGCGATGGCGTTCCACGCGGCGTGCGTGAGCGCGGCGGTCAGCACCGCCGCCACTATCAGGGGCGTCACGCGTCAGGAGGCCCGCAGCACGGCGGCCACCAGGGGCCCCGCCGAGTCACCGCCGTGACCGCCCTGCACCACCAGCGCCGCCGCCGCGACATCGTCGCGGTAGGCGGTGAACCAGCCGTTGGGCTGGACCGTGCCCGCCTCCGCGGAACCGGTCTTGGCGCCGACGAAGCCGGGGATGCCGCTCATGGCCGCGTGCGCGGTGCCGTAGAGGACCGTGCCGCGCATCATGTCCTGCAGCGACTGCCTGACCCCCGGGGGCAGCGGCGTGGTGTTGATGGAGGCGCGGTCCGCGATCAGGCTGGTGTCCTGGAGGATCGTCGGCTGGTGGAAGCTGCCGTCGCGCACGGTGGCCGAGACGGAGGCCATGTTCAGCGGGCTGAGCAGCAGATTTCCCTGGCCGATCATCTCCGAGGTCAGCTCGTCGCCGGTGCCGCCGGGGACGCTGGCGTCGACGGTGGACGTGCCCACCGACCAGGGCGAGCCGAAGCCGTAGTACGTGCTCCCGGTCTGCGGCAGCGTGGTGGGCTTGATGTTGTCCGCCAGCCTGATGAAGCCGGTGTTGCAGGACTCCTCGAAGTCCCAGCGCAGCGTCGCGTTCGGGTTGTCGGGACTGACGATGTGATACGGCTTGCCGTACTTGTAGTTGTCGCCGTTCTTGCACCGGGACGGGGTGTTCGGCGTCAGCCCCGCGTTCAGCAGCGCCGTCGACGTCACGATCTTGAAGGTGGAGCCGGGCGCCCGCTTGTCCATCAGCGCGTGGTCGAGGCCGCCGGCCGGGCTGAAGGCCACCGCGAGGATGCCGCCGTTGCGGGTGTCCAGCGCGGTCACTCCGGACGTCTCGTTCGCCCGCGCCTTCACGGCCTTCTCGGCGGCGCCCTGGATCGTCGCGTCCAGCGTCGTCCGCAGCTTGGCGTTCTTGCCCTTCTTGATGACGTTCAGGGTCTTCTTCTGCGAGCCGTCGGCGCCCTGGACGAACGTCTCGACACCCGGGGTGCCCGCGCCGAGCTTGCTGCCGTAACGGTCCTTCAGCTGCTTGAAGATCTGGGTGAGCGACGGGTAGTCGGCCGCGTCCATCACCTTGTTGTGGCGGTCGACGATGTCCACGTCCGGTGCCTTCGCCAGGCCCGTGACGAGCGTGTCGCCCGCGGTCAGGTCCGGCTGCATCACCGAGGGCGCCCACTTGACCGCGGGCTTGCCGCTCGTGGCCCGGCCGACGGTCAGCGACGAGGTGTACATCCAGTCCGACGTGAGGCCCTGGTACGTGACGTGGGCGTCGACGGTGAACTCCATCTTGGTGCCGATCACCGTGCCCGGCGTGATGGCCAGCGACGTCACGTGCGCCTGGGTCTTGTACCCGCCCAGGTCGGTCGCGCTGGTCTGCGCGGAGTCGGTCAGCGCCGCGGCCCGCCCGATGTCGCCGGACGACCAGGCGGTCAGGAAGTCGGTGCCGGTGTCGTCGATCTCCTTGGCGCTCGGCGGCGTCGTGTCGACCGCCGCCGTCTTCGTATGGGACCCGGATCCGCCCCCGCCCCCGCTGTCCTTCAGCCCGCTGTAGATGTTGTACGCGCCGTAGCCCGCTACCCCGAACATCCCGGCGGCGACAACACCGACGATGCCCGTCTTCACGCCCCGCGACATGGGCACGATCTGACTCCCCTCCCCTTGAACGCGTTCAAAAGAACGCGCTTCAGCGTCGCACTTTACGCGACGCCCCAAGGGGTGAAGGTCTCGGTCCGGGCACGGCTTTGTACTGAAACCGGCCCGTCAGACCCAGGAGTCGAACCACATTCTGGCCTGCCAGCCGCTGTAAGGAATCGTCATTCCCGTGTAAATAGGGAAGAAATAGATGAAGTTCCAGATGATGAGGAGCACAAGGGTGCCGCCGCCGACCGCGCCCCACATCCGGCGTCCCTCGCTCGCGCCGGGTGGGCCGAGGAAAGCGCCGACCATCATCGCGACGGCCAGGCACAGGTAGGGCACGAAGGCGACGGCGTAGAAGAAGAAGATCGTGCGGTCCTGGTAGAGGAACCACGGGAGGTAGCCGGCGCCGGTCGCGCAGAGGATGGCGCCCGCCCGCCAGTCGCGGCGCATCGCCCACCGGTAGATCAGGTAGACCAGCGCGAAGCACGCCGACCACCACAGCAGCGGGGTGCCCAGCGCGATGATCTCCTGCGAGCAGCCGCTCGCGGTGTGGCAGCCCGCCTCGCCGTTCTTGGGCGAGTTGAAGTAGTACGACACCGGGCGGCCGAGTACCAGCCAGCTCCAGGGGTTCGACTGGTACGGGTGCGGGGTGTGCAGAGTGACGTTGAAGTCGTAGACCTGCACCTCGTAGTGCCACAGGCTGCGCAGCGGCGCCGGGATCCACGACCAGGTGCCGCCGCGGCCGTCGGCCCAGTGCCGTCCGTACGCCTTGTCGGAGACGAACCAGCCGGTCCAGGTGGCGAGATACGTCACCAGGGCGACCGGGATCAGGGTCAGCGCCGTCCAGCCGACGTCCTTGCGGAGCACCGCGAGGTACGGGCGGCGGGCGCCGGCGAGGCGGCGGGAGCCGACGTCCCACATCACCGTCATCACGCCGAAGACGGCGAGGAAGTACAGGCCGTTCCACTTGCTCGCGGCGGCCAGACCCAGGCAGACCGCCGCGGCGATACGCCAGGGGCGCCAGCCCATGCCCGCGCGGTCGCCGGTGCGCTGGTCGGGCCCGGCGAAGCCGTGTTCGTCGACGGGCAGCGCGGCGGCCAGCCGGGCCCGTGAGTGGTCGCGGTCGACCAGGAGGCAGCCGAACGCGGCGAGCGCGAAGAAGGAGATGACGAGGTCGAGCAGGGCGATCCGGCTCATCACGAAGTGCAGGCCGTCGACGGCGAGCAGCAGGCCCGCGACGCAGCCGAGGGTCGTCGAGCGGAACAGGCGGCGGCCGATGCGGCAGAGCATCAGCACCGACAGGGTGCCGAGCAGCGCGACGGAGAAGCGCCAGCCGAACGGGGTCAGCTTGAAGATCCACTCGCCGAACGCGATCACCCATTTGCCCATCGGCGGGTGCACGACGTAGCCGGGCGCGTCGGAGAGCGGGATCGTCTGGTGCTTGGCCAGGATGTCGGCGTTGGCGATCTTGCCGTCGGGCCAGGTGCCCTCGTAGCCGAGCTTCAGCAGGGACCAGGCGTCCTTGGCGTAGTACGTCTCGTCGAAGACGACGTCGCGGGGCTTGCCCAGGTGCCAGAAGCGGAGCGCTCCCGCGAAGAAGGCCACCAGGAGGGGGCCGAGCCAGCCGGTCCAGCGGGCCACGCGCCGGGACCACACCGGGCCCAGGCCCATGGTCTCCCACAGCCTCGTCCCCGGCTCCGGGAACGGCGGAACCAGCTTCTCGCGGGTGTCGGTCCTGGGCCGCTCGGTATAGCCGAACCGGCGCAGCCGACGCGCCCAAGGGCTCGGCTCCGCCTCCACCCGAACACTCAGATCGGCCCGGTCCGCCATCGCGGTCTCACTCGTCACCGGCCCATCGTAGGGAAACCCCCTGAGAATGCGATGAGGTCGGCCCTCCCCGCCCGGGTTTGTCCACGATTCCTGGCCCCCTCCGTCCTGTCCTCCATCGCCGGACGGGCTGATTCTTGCTTCTGGCCGCCCATTCCAGCCCCGCCGGCGTGTGGGGCGAAGGCAAGCCCCCGCCGGGATTGAGGTGAGAGGGCGGGTGGGTGGGAAGCTGGGGGAGTGAATAGCGCAGCCGCAGGCGTACTCGTGTTGGCCGGGACTCCTATCGGGGAGGTGGAGGATGCGCCGCCGAGGTTGAGGGGGGAGCTGGAGGGGGCGGATGTGATCGCGGCGGAGGACACGCGGCGGTTCAGGCGGTTGGCGCAGGCGTTGGGGGTGCAGCCCGGGGGGCGGGTGGTGTCGTACTTCGAGGGGAACGAGGGGGCGCGGACGCCGGAGCTGGTGGAGGCGCTGGAGGGCGGCGCGCGGGTGGTGCTGGTGACGGACGCGGGGATGCCGTCGGTGTCGGACCCCGGATACCGGCTGGTCGCGGCCGCGGTGGAGCGGGGGATCAGGGTGACGGCGGTGCCGGGGCCGTCCGCGGTGCTGACCGCGCTGGCGCTGTCGGGCCTGCCGGTGGACCGGTTCTGCTTCGAGGGGTTCCTGCCGCGGAAGGCGGGCGAGCGGACGGCCCGGCTGCGGGAGGTCGCCGGGGACCGCAGGACGCTGGTGTACTTCGAGGCGCCGCACCGGATCGACGACACGCTGGCGGCGATGGCCGAGGTCTTCGGCGCCGAGCGGCGCGCCGCGGTGTGCCGCGAGCTGACCAAGACGTACGAAGAGGTGAAGCGGGGCCCGCTGGCGGAGCTGGCGCGCTGGGCGGCCGACGGGGTGCGCGGCGAGATCACGGTGGTGGTCGAGGGCGCTCCCGAGCCCGGCCCGGCCGATCTGGACCCGGCGGAGCTGGTACGGCGGGTGCTGGCCCGCGAGGAGGCGGGGGAGCGCCGCAAGGAGGCCATCGCGGCGGTGGCCGCCGCCGCGGGCCTGCCCAAGCGGGACGTGTTCGACGCGGTGGTCGAGGCGAAGAAAACCGGGGACATTCCCAAGGTGTGACGCGCGTCACCGGGCCTAAACTTGGTGCATGGCAAAGCAAGGTCGGCCATCTCCCACATAAAGTCCAAATCTGGCTCAAGAGTCGGATACCTCTCCTGCGGTATCCGGTGAGGGGGCGTTCGCTGGTAGTGGGAAGTCCCGCTCCGGGCACCTTGTCCGGAGGGCACGTAGGAGCTGCCATGAGCGAGACCATCGGAAGCGACAGCGCGGTGGGCAACGGTCGCAACAACGTGACGGAGGCGTACTCCTTCGCCTGTCTGAACTGCGGCCACTGCTGGGAGCAGACGTACGAGATCGAGCACCACGTGGATCCGCAGGGCCAGCCGTTCGTCACCTACTTCGCGGACGGCGTGAAGGTGCCGTCCCCGCTCACCCACCCGTCCTGCGCGAACTGCGACGGCACCCACGTACGGATCATGCGCTCGGGGCAGGTGGCCGGCGTCGCGTCGCTGTGGGCGGTGCCCAGCGGTGACCGGGGAGCGCACCGTGCGCATCACTGGTCCCTGGCACACTTCCTGCACCGCAGGCGCGGGGAGCCCGACACCGTCTGAACCCGGAGCGGCCCCGCGTCCCTAAGATCGGGGCCATGCCCACGAAGAACGGCACGGCTGGTCAGAAGTCCGCCCCGCCGGCGCCCGAGCCCCTGCGCGTCCCCGTCGCCGACTCGCACACCCATCTCGACATGCAGTCCACGACCGTGTCGAAGGCCCTCGCCCAGGCTGCCGCCGTGGGTGTCGACACGCTGATCCAGGTCGGCTGCGACCTGCCCGGCTCGCGCTGGGCCGCCAGGACCGCCGCGGAGTACGAGCGGATCTGGGCCACCGTCGCCCTGCACCCCAACGAGGCGCCGCGCATCGTGCACGGCGCGGCGGCGGGTTCCCACGGGGGCCCGCAGCCCGCCCTGGGCCTCACCGGCCTCGACACCGCCCTCGCCGAGATCGACGCGCTCGCCGCCCTGCCCCAGGTCCGCGGTGTCGGCGAGACGGGCCTGGACTACTTCCGCACCGGGCCCGAGGGCGTGGAGGCGCAGCAGTACTCCTTCCGCCGCCACATCGCGATCGCCAAGCGGCACGGCAAGGCGCTGGTCATCCACGACCGCGAGGCGCACGAGGACGTGCTGCGCATCCTCGACGAGGAGGGCGCGCCCGACACCGTCGTCTTCCACTGCTACTCCGGCGACGCCGCGATGGCCGAGGTGTGCGCCGCGCACGGCTACTACCTCTCCTTCGCGGGCACCGTCAGCTACAAGAACGCCCAGAACCTGCGGGACGCGGTCGCCGTCGCCCCGCTGGACCGGCTTCTGGTGGAGACCGACGCGCCCTTCCTCACCCCCGTCCCCTACCGCGGACGGCCCAACGCGCCGTACCTCATCCCGGTGACCGTGCGGGCGATGGCCGCCGCCCGCGGCATCGACGAGGACACCCTCGCGGCGGCCATCGCCGCCAACACGGCCAAGGTGTTCGGCTACTGAGGCCACCGAGCGGACGACACTCCGTCACTCCATGGGTGCGTTTGATGACCCTCCGTGTCGGTTAAGCTCCCGGTGCCGAAACCGGACCCCGCAGCCGTGGAGCCGTCGTGAGCAATGCGCAGGGCACACACCGAGCCACCCCGGCCGCCGCGGGGCACACGCCCGGCGTCCGGCTGGTGCCGCGGGTACTCGTCGCCGCCGTGCTGGCGGGCGGCACCGGGGCGTACGTGATGGCCGACAAGGCGGTGCAGCTCACGGTGGACGGGCAGCCGCGCACCGTGCACACCTTCGCCGACGACGTGGGCGGCGTGCTGCGCCGTCAGGGCGTGTCGGTCGGCGCCCACGACATCGTGGCGCCGCGCCCCGACCAGCCCGTGCACGACGGTGACGAGGTGGCGGTCCGCTACGGGCGCCCGCTCTCCCTCACCCTCGACGGCCGCCACCAGCGGATCTGGACCACCGGCAGGACGGTCGCCGAGGCGCTGAGCCTGCTCGGCGTGCGGGCGGACGGCGCCTATCTCAACGCCTCGCGCGACGCGTCCATCGGCCGCCACGGCCTCTTCCTCGACGTCCGCACGGAGCGCACGGTCACCGTGCTGGCCGACGGCCGGGAGCACACCGTACGCACCAACGCCGGTACGGTCCGGCAGGCGGTCGCCGACGCGGGCGTCACGATGACCGGCCAGGACACCACCTCCGTCGACCCCGACAGCTTCCCGCGCGACGGCCAGACGCTGTCGGTGCTGCGGATCACCGGCCGGGAGGAGATCCACCGCGAGCCGGTCCCGTACCGCACGGTGACCCAGCACGACCCCGCGTTGGCGGCGGGCACGCAGGCCGTCGTCAACCCCGGCCGCACGGGGCTGCGCAAGATCACGTACTCCTTCCGTACGGTCAACGGCGTACGGCAGCGCGCCACGATCACCGGCAGCGAGCTGGAGCGGGCGCCGGTCGACCGGGTCGTCCGGGTCGGCACCAGGGCGCTGCCCGACAACGGCGGTCACGGCGGAAGCCTCGGCGGCGGTCAGGGCGGCGGGGGCCCCGCCGGAAGCGCCGACCACCTCAACTGGCACGGCCTCGCCCAGTGCGAGGCGGGCGGCCGCCCGCACGCCGTGGACCCCACCGGCAGGTACGGCGGGCTCTACCAGTTCGACAGCCACACCTGGCACAGCCTCGGGGGCCACGGCCGTCCCCAGGACGCCCCGGCGGCCGAGCAGACGATGCGCGCGAAGAAGCTGTACGTCCGGAGCGGCAGCCACCCCTGGCCCGCCTGCGGCCACCGCCTGCACGGCTAGGGCACGCCCCGGGAACCGTCCGGGCCCCGGCGGCGGCGGGGGCGGGGCCGCCGCCCCCGTACCCTTGCGGGTGTGAGTACGACAGATCCCGACGCCCTGCTCGGACCGGCCGACATCCGTGAGCTGGCCGCCGCTCTGGGCGTACGCCCGACCAAGCAGCGCGGCCAGAACTTCGTCATCGACGCGAACACCGTGCGGCGGATCGTCAGGACCGCCGACGTCCGCCCCGACGACACCGCCGTCGAGGTCGGGCCGGGGCTCGGCTCGCTCACCCTCGCGCTGCTGGAGGCCGCGGACCGGGTCACCGCGATCGAGATCGACGACGTGCTCGCCGCCGCGCTCCCGGCCACCGTCGCGGCGCGGATGCCGTCCCGCGCCGACCGGTTCGCGCTGGTGCACCGCGACGCGATGCTCGTCGACGAGCTGCCGGGACCGCCGCCCACCGCCCTGGTGGCGAATCTGCCGTACAACGTGGCCGTACCGGTGCTGCTGCACATGCTGGCCACCTTCCCCAGCATCGAGCGCACCCTGGTCATGGTGCAGGCCGAGGTCGCCGACCGGCTCGCCGCCCGGCCCGGCAACAAGGTCTACGGTGTCCCGTCGGTGAAGGCGAACTGGTACGCGGAGGTCAAGCGCGCGGGCTCCATCGGCCGCAACGTCTTCTGGCCCGCGCCGAACGTCGACTCCGGGCTGGTCTCGCTGGTCCGCCGCGACCCGCCGAAGACGACCGCGAGCCGCGCCGAGGTGTTCGCCGCCGTGGACGCGGCCTTCGCCCAGCGCCGCAAGACGCTGCGCGCGGCGCTGGCGGGCTGGGCGGGCTCCGCCCCCGCCGCCGAGGCCGCCCTGCTCGCCGCGGGCGTCTCCCCGCAGGCCCGCGGCGAGTCCCTGACGGTGGAGGAGTTCGCGGCGATCGCCGAACACCGACCAGCCGCCTGACGCGGTCCCCGCGGGAAGCACCGAAGACCCAGGAAGCCCGCGGAACCGCCCGCCCTGCCGCCCCCTCCGCCCGCCACGACCTCTCGCCCGACTGCTGATCGCGGGCAGCCGCCCACCTCCGCACCGCACGAATCGCCGCCCGCCCCGCCCGTCCGCAGCCCACCCGCTCGAACCTCGCCCGTCGTCCGCCCGCCCGAAGCCCGCCGCCCTCCGGCGGCAGCCATCGTCCGCGCCGCCCGTACGCTCACCGCATCCACCACCCCCCGCACCGAGGAGTCCCGCGTGACCGCCGCAGCGACACCCGTATCCGACGCCGGCCGCGCCAGCGGCGCGGTCACCGTCCGCGTGCCCGCGAAGGTCAACGTGCAGCTCGCGGTGGGCGGGCGGCGGCCGGACGGCTTCCACGACCTGGCGAACGTCTTCCTCGCCGTGGGGCTGTACGACGAGGTGACGGCCGCCCCGGCGGACGGACTGCGGATCACGGCCGAGGGCCGGGACACCGAGAACATCCCGCTGGACGCGACGAACCTGGCGGCCAGGGCCGCCGCCGCGCTCGCCGCGCGGCACGGCATCGCGCCCGACGTCCATCTGCACATCGTCAAGGACATCCCGGTCGCGGGCGGCATGGCGGGCGGCAGCGCGGACGCGGCGGCGGCGCTGCTGGCCTGCGACGCGCTGTGGGGCCTGGACACTCCTCGGGACGCGCTGCTGGAGATCTGCGCCGAGCTGGGCAGCGACGTGCCGTTCAGCCTGGTCGGCGGGGCGGCGCTGGGGGAGGGGCGCGGTGAGCTGCTCACCCCGCTGGAGGTGAGCGGCCCCTTCCACTGGGTCTTCGCCGTCGCCGACGGCGGGCTGTCCACCCCGGCCGTCTACCGCGAGTGCGACCGGCTGCGGCAGGAGTCAGGGACCGGCGACACCATCGACGACATCCCCGTACCGGCCGCCGACCCCGCGCTGCTCGCGGCGCTGCGCACCGGCGACCCGCACGCGCTGGCCGCGGCCCTCGGCAACGACCTGCAGGCCGCCGCGCTCTCGCTGCGGCCCGCGCTGGCCGCCACCCTGCGCACCGGCACCGACGCGGGCGCCCTCGCCGCCCTGGTCTCCGGCTCAGGGCCCACCTGCGCCTTCCTGGCGCCCGACGCCGACACCGCGGCGAAGATCGCCACCACCCTCACCGAGTCCGCCACCTGCCTCGCCGCCCGCCCCGCGACCGCGCCCGCCCCGGGCGCCACCGTGCTGGGGCGCTGACCCCGCCGGGCCGACCGGGGCCCGGGCGGCCCGGACTACGCTGAACACCGACACCCCGCAGCTTGGAGAGCACATAGTGGCCGTCAACCTGGTCAACGTCGAAGCCGTCGGCAAGACATACGGCACCCGGGCACTGCTCGACGGCGTGTCCCTCGGCGTGTCCGAGGGGGACAGGACCGGCGTCGTCGGCCGCAACGGCGACGGCAAGACCACGCTGATCCGGATGCTCGCCCGGTTGGAGGAGCCCGACAGCGGCCGCGTCACCCACCAGAGCGGGCTGCGGCTGGGCGTGCTGACCCAGCACGACAGCCTGGACCCGGCCGCGACCGTCCGGCACGAGGTCGTCGGCGACCGCGCCGACCACCAGTGGGCGGGCGACGCGAAGATCCGCGACGTGCTCACCGGACTCTTCGGCGGCCTGGAGCTGCCCGGCTTCCCGCAGGGCCTGGACACCGTGATCGGCCCGCTGTCCGGCGGCGAGCGCCGCCGTATCGCGCTGGCGAAGCTGCTGATCGAGGAGCAGGACCTGCTCATCCTCGACGAGCCGACCAACCACCTCGACGTCGAGGGCATCGCCTGGCTCGCGGGCCACCTCCAGGTCCGCCGCTCGGCGCTGGTCTGCGTCACGCACGACCGCTGGTTCCTCGACCAGGTGTGCACCCGCATGTGGGACGTGCAGCGCGGCGCGGTGTACGAGTACGAAGGCGGCTACAGCGACTACGTGTTCGCGCGCGCCGAGCGGGAGCGGATCGCCGCCACCGAGGAGACCAAGCGGCAGAACCTGGTCCGCAAGGAGCTGGCGTGGCTGCGCCGCGGCGCCCCCGCCCGCACCTCCAAGCCCCGCTTCCGCATCGAGGCGGCCAACGAACTGATCGCCGACGTGCCGCCGCCGCGCGACACCGCCGAGCTGATGAAGTTCGCCAACTCCCGCCTCGGCAAGACGGTGTTCGACCTGGAGGACGTCACCGTCCAGGCCGGGCCGAAGGTGCTGCTGAAGCACCTCACCTGGCAGCTCGGCCCCGGCGACCGGGTCGGCCTGGTCGGGGTGAACGGCTCGGGCAAGACCTCGCTGCTGCGGGCGCTCGCCGACGCCGCCACCAGCGACGGCGACAAGCAGCCCGCGGGCGGCCGGGTGATCGTCGGCCGCACGGTCAAGCTGGCGTATCTGTCCCAGGAGGTCGCCGAACTCGACCCGCAGTGGCGGGTGTTGCAGGCCGTGGAGTCGGTGCGGCAGCGCGTCGACCTCGGCAAGGGCCGGGAGATGACCGCGGGCCAGCTCTGCGAGAAGTTCGGCTTCACCAAGGAGAAGCAGTGGACGCCGGTCGGCGACCTGTCCGGTGGCGAGCGCCGCCGGCTGCAGATCCTGCGGCTGCTGATGGACGAGCCGAACGTGCTCTTCCTCGACGAGCCCACCAACGACCTGGACATCGAGACGCTGACCCAGCTGGAGGACCTGCTCGACGGCTGGCCCGGTTCGATGGTGGTCATCAGCCACGACCGGTACTTCCTGGAGCGCACCACCGACCGGGTGTTCGCGCTGCTCGGCGACGCGACTCTGCGGATGCTGCCGCGCGGCGTCGACGAGTATCTGGAGCGCCGCCGCAAGGCCGCGGAGGCGGCCGCGCCCGCTCCGGCGCCGGCCAAGGAGAAGCCCGTCGGCGACACCCGCGCCGCCAAGAAGGAGCTGCAGCGGATCGAGCGGCGGCTCGACAAGGTGGGCGAGCGGGAGGCCGTGCTGCACACCAGCATCGCCGACCACGCCACCGACTTCGAGAAGGTCGCCGTGCTGGACGCGGAGTTGCGCGCGCTGCGTGACGAGCGCGAGGAACTGGAACTGCGGTGGCTGGAGCTCGCGGAGGACGTGTAGCGGCCCGGTAACGGTCCAGCGGCGGCGTGAAGTGCCGGATGGGGCGGGTGATAGAAAGAATTCCCGTTCACCTGTTCCCGCTTCACCGTGCCCGAAGGACCCGCGATGTCGCAGCCGCCCCCGCCGCCGCCCGGAAACCCGCCGCCTCCGCCCGGCGGGGGTTACGGCTATCCGGCCCAGGCGCCCGGACCCGGCCCGGCGCCCAGCGGCGAGAACCCGTACGCGCAGCCCGTGCCGCCGGGGCAGAACCCGTACGCGCAGGCGCCGACCCAAGCGGCCTTCCCGCAGCAGCAGTACCCGCAGCAGGGCCCCCCGCAGGGGCCTCCGCCGCCCCCGCCCGCGCCGGGCTACGGCGGCCAGCAGCCGTACGGCCAGGGGCAGATGCCGCAGGGTCAGCCGCAGTACGGCTACCCGCAGCAGGCTCCGGGGCAGCCGTACGGCACCCCGCCGCCCTACCAGGTCGCGCCGGGCGGTCCCGGCGGGCAGCCGCGGAACAACAACAAGACGCTGGGCATCATCGCGGGCGTGGTCGCGGCCGTGCTGGTCATCGGCGGCGGCGTGTACCTGGCCACCAAGGGCGGCGGCGGGGACGACCCGAAGCCCAAGCCGCTGGCCAGCGGGCAGAACTCCGGGAAGCCGACGCACAGTTCGACGCTGTCCTACAAGTGGGACAAGCCCGCCGACCCGGTCGCGGAGAAGGACAACCTCAAGAACACCGTCGGCATCTGGTTCACCGACAAGTACGTCGTCAAGAACGAGATCAACAAGGTCGTCGGCTACGACCAGAGCACCGGCGCCGTGGCGTGGACCATCCCGGCCCCCTCCAGCGGCGACTGCTCGGCGGCCCGCGACTCGTACAACAACCTCGCGGCCATCCAGTTCGGCGCCGACTGCGAGCAGATCATGGTCATCGACATGGCCAAGGGCAAGCCGGCGTGGACGGCGAATCTGCCCTCCTCGTCCGGCAAGCCCGACTTCAACTACACCGAGATGGCCATCAGCGGCGACACGGTCGGCATCGACTGGATGCGCGGCTCGATCGCCTACCGCCTGAGCACCCAGAAGGTGCTGTGGCAGTCCGGCGACGGCAACTGCGAGGACGACGGCTACGCGGGCGGCAAGCAGTTCGTGGCGGTCGTCAACTGCGACTACAAGTCGTACGAGGTGCAGGTCCTCGACACCGAGAACAACGGCAAGGCCAAGTGGTCGTGGCAGGCGCCGGCCGGCACCAAGGTCAGCGCGATCGTCTCCACCGACCCGGTCGTGGTGCTGCTCGGCAGCGACGACGCCACCTTCACCGACGTGGTGACGCTCAACGCGGGCAGGCTGCAGTCCCGGGTCTCGCTCGGCACCGACAAGTACGACATCAGTGACGACGGCACGGAGAAGCAGGCCGTGCACAACGTCCTGGTCAGCAGCGACACGCTCTATCTGACGCTGCGCAGTTCGGGCGGCGCGAGCAACACCGCGGGCATCGCGGCGTTCAACCTGAGCGACGGCAAGCCGAAGTGGGTGGCCAAGCCGACCGACAAGCACGACATCAGCGGCCTGGACTTCGCCGACGGCAAGCTGCTGGCGTACGAGCCCGCCGACTACGAACTCAGCGGCGCGCTGGTCACCATCGACCCCGCGACCGGCAAGATCGCGCCGTACGCGACCTTCGACGACGCCTCGAAGGACCGGCTGGACGGTTCGAGCCTGCGCAACTACCCGGTCTGGCACAACGGCCACTTCTACCTGGCCACCCGGACCGTCTACGCCACCGACAACAGCCAGTCGTACCTGGTGTCCTTCGGCTGAACCACCGCACAGCGCGCCGTACATACCGCCCGCGCCCCCGATCCGCAGGGTTTCCGCGATAACCGGAACGATCTGCCGATTGGGGGCGCGGGCGGTATGGCGAGCGTGTAGCTTCGCGCACTGGGGTAGGGAGGGGGACCGGGGGCATCCGGCTCCCTGGGGGGATAGGGGATACCCGACATGGGCGTACGGCTCGTCGTGGTCGACGACCACCGGCTGCTCGCCGAGGCACTGGCGTCGGCGCTGAAGCTGCGCGGGCACCGGGTGCTCGCCGCCGCGGCGCCCGCGGCGGGCGCGGCCGAACTGGTACTGAGCAGGTCGCCCGAGGTGTGCCTGTACGGCACGGCGGAGCCCGCCGAGCCCGGGGCCTTCGACGCGGTGGCGCGCATCAAGCGCGAACGGCCCGCGGTGGCCGTGGTGGTGCTCGGCCCGGTGCCCGATCCGCGCGGTATCGCGGCGGCGTTCGCCGCGGGCGCGTCCGGTTACGTCCGCCACGACGAGCGGATCGAGGGCGTGGAGCGCGCGATGGCCAAGGCGCGGGCCGGAGAGGTCGCGGTGGCCCAGCAGTTGCTGCAGGGCGCCTTCGCCGAACTGCTCAACCCCGCGCGGCAGCCGGACGACGAGGGCGCGCGGCTGCTGGAGATCCTCACCCCGCGTGAGATCGAGGTGCTGGTACGGGTCGCCGAGGGCGAGGACACCCGGCTGATCGCCGCCGGGATGCGGATCGCGCCCAGCACCGCGCGCACCCATGTGCAGCGCGTGCTGATGAAGCTCGGTGTCGGCTCCCGGCTGGAGGCGGCGGCGCTCGCGGCCCGTACCGGCCTGCTGGACCGGGCGGCCGGCGGCCCGGTGGGCGGCGCGGTGGGCGGCCCGGCACAGGGCTGACCCCGCGGTGACGTCCGCGGCGGTGCTCGTGGCTGCGCTCGCGGCGGTGCTCGCGCGGATGTTCGTTTAACCCTCACCCTGTTCGTCTTTGTTTGGTTACGCCTCTCCTGGGTGCTCTGCGTCCCCTTTCGGCCTTCCCTAACTTCATGGTCCGTACCTCATTGACGCCACTGTGTCATTGTGATTAATTGTGTGCGGTTCTGTTGAGTGCTTGTGATGAGGGGCCTCAAGGGTGAAGAAGACGACGACTCGGCTCGCGGACGGCCGCGAGCTGATCTACTACGACTCCGCCGACGCGGTGGTCCGCGATGCCGTCGACCGCCGTCCGCTGGAGCCCGTCGCCACCGACTCCGAGCTGCGCGAGGACCCGCTGCTGGGCGACACCGTCGCCATCGCCTCGCACCGCCAGGGACGCACCTACCACCCGCCCGCCGACGAGTGCCCGCTGTGCCCGTCGCGTGAGGGACGGCTCAGCGAGATCCCGGACACCGACTACGAGGTCGTGGTCTTCGAGAACCGCTTCCCGTCGCTGACCGGGGACCGCGGCCGCTGCGAGGTGGTCTGCTTCACCTCCGACCACGACGCGTCCTTCGCCCAGCTCACCCCGGCCCGCGCCCGGCTCGTCCTGGACGCCTGGACCGACCGCACCCGCGAGCTCTCGCAGCTCCCCGGTGTCCAGCAGGTCTACCCCTTCGAGAACCGCGGCCAGGAGATAGGCGTCACGCTCGGCCACCCGCACGGCCAGATCTACGCCTACCCCTTCGTCACCCCGCGCACCTCGCTGATGCTCCGCTCCCTCGGGCAGTACGCCGAGCGCAACCCCGGCCGCAACCTCTTCGACGACGTCCTCGCCGACGAGCGCGCCGACGGCCGCCGGATCGTGCTGTCGGGCGAGCACTGGACGGCCTTCGTGCCGTACTCGGCGCACTGGCCGTACGAGGTGCACCTCTACCCGCACCGCCGGGTGCCCGACCTGCTCGGGCTCGACGAGGAGGCCCGCGCCGAGTTCCCGGAGATCTACCTGGAACTGCTGCGCCGCTTCGACCGGATCTTCGGCGACGACCAGCCGCCGACGCCGTACATCTCCGGCTGGCACCAGGCGCCCTTCGACGATCCGCACCGCCGGGACTTCGGGCTGCACCTGGAGCTTTTCACTATCCGGCGGACATCGGGCAAGCTGAAGTTCCTCGCGGGCTCCGAGTCCGGAATGGGCGCGTTCATCAACGACGTGCCGCCGGAGGCCGCGGCGTTGCGACTGCGAGAGGTAGCGAGCGCGTGAGCACTCAGCCCAAGAAGGTCCTGGTCACCGGTGGCGCCGGATATGTCGGCGGGGTGGTGGCCGCGCGTCTGCTGGCCGCCGGGCACCGGGTGACCGTGCTCGACGACCTCTCCACCGGCTTCCGGGCCGGAGTGCCGCAGGGCGCGGAGTTCGTCGAGGGCCGGATCCAGGACGCGGCGAAGGTGCTCGACGGCAGCTATGACGCGGTGCTGCACTTCGCCGCCTCCTCGCAGGTCGGCGAGTCGGTCGCCAACCCCGAGAAGTACTGGCGCAACAATGTGGCGGGCACCCTCGAACTGCTCGCCGCGATGCGGGCGTCGGGCGTGCGCACCCTGGTCTTCTCCTCCACCGCGGCCACCTACGGCGAGCCGGTCTCCGTCCCCATCACCGAGGACGCGCCGACCGCGCCCACCAACCCGTACGGCGCCACGAAGCTCGCCGTCGACCACATGATCAGCGGGGAGTGCGCCGCGCACGGCCTGTCCGCGGTGAGCCTGCGCTACTTCAACGTGGCGGGCGCGCACGGCGTCCAGGGCGAGCGGCACGACCCCGAGTCGCACCTGATCCCGCTGGTGCTCCAGGTCGCGCAGGGCCGCCGTGAGGCGATCTCCGTCTTCGGCGACGACTACCCGACGCCCGACGGCACCTGCCTGCGCGACTACATCCATGTCGCCGACCTCGCCGAGGCCCATCTGCTGGCGCTGGACAAGGCGACGGCGGGCGAGCACCTGATCTGCAATCTCGGCAACGGCGAGGGCTTCTCGGTCCGCCAGGTCATCGAGGCCGCCCGGCAGGTCACCGGCCACCCGATCCCGGTCCGCACCGAACCGCGGCGGGCGGGCGACCCGGCCGTCCTGGTCGCCTCGGCCGAGCGGGCCCGGCAGCGGCTGGGCTGGCAGCCCACCCGTACCGACCTCGCGGAGATCATCCGCGACGCCTGGAACTTCGCGCAGTCACTCGCACAGGACACCCAGCACAGCCAGAACACCCAGCACACCCACGTCACGCAGGGGGAGGACGGACGATGACCGATGCCGCGCTCGAGACGTTCGAGATAGCGTTCAAGGACGTCTTCGGCCGCGCGCCGGAAGGGACCTGGGCGGCTCCGGGCCGGGTCAACCTCATCGGCGAGCACACCGACTACAACGACGGCTACGTGATGCCGTTCGCGCTGCCGCACCGCACGCGGGCGGCGGTCGCCCGCCGCGACGACGGGCTGCTGCGCGTGCACTCCGCCGAGATGGACGGCGGCGTGGTGGAGCTGCGGGTCGCCGACCTCGCGCCCGGCACCGCGAGCGGCTGGGCGACCTACCCGGCCGCCGTGCTGTGGACGCTGCGCGAGGCCGGGCACGACATCGGCGGCGCCGACATCCACTACGACAGCACGGTGCCGGTCGGCGGCGGCCTGTCGTCCTCCGCCGCCCTCCAGGTCGTCACCGCCCTGGCCCTCACCGAACTGGCCGGCCTCGACCTGCCGCGCCAGGAACTCGCCCTGCTCTGCCAGCGCTCGGAGAACGTCTACGTCGGCGCCCCCGTCGGCGTCATGGACCAGACCGCCTCCGCCTGCTGCACCGAGGGCCACGCCCTCCACCTCGACGTGCGCGGCCTCGGCCAGCGGCAGGTGCCCTTCGACCTCGCCGCCGAGGGGCTGGAACTGCTCGTCGTCGACACCCGGGTCAAGCACGCGCACGCCGACGGCGCCTACGGGGAGCTGCGCGCGGGCTGCGAGGCCGCGGCCGCCGCGCTCGGGCTGCCCGCGCTGCGCGACATCCCCTACGCGGGTCTTGACGACGCCCTGCGGGCGCTGCCGGACGACCGGCTGCGCCGGCTGACCCGGCACGTCGTCACCGAGAACCGCCGCGTCGAGGAGGTCATCGCGCTGCTCGACGCCGGGCGCACCCGGGAGATCGGCCCGGTCCTCACCGCGGGCCACGTCTCGCTCCGGGACGACTTCCGGATCTCCTGCCCCGAACTCGACCTCGTGGTGGACACCGCGCTCGCCTCCGGCGCCCTGGGCGCCCGGATGACCGGCGGCGGCTTCGGCGGCTCGGCGATCGTGCTGACCGACACCGCCGCCGCCCCGGCCCTCACCGCCACTCTGAACGCCGCCCTGCCCGCGGCCCGTATCTTCGCCACCACCCCCTCCCGGGGCGCGCACCGGCTGTCGTGACGGCGGCCGCCGGGGCCTTCGGGGCCCGGGAATCGAGGGCTGGAGTCACGCAGGCCACAGGCGTATCCGAGTAGAGGGAACTTCCGGCAAGACGGCACCAATGTCGGGCGGACGCCCCTAACCTTTTGGCAGCGCCGGTGGGGGCCGGCGTGCATCAGGGGGCGAGACGCAGGGGGTCCGGCACCCGGGAGGGGCGGCGGTCCCGGGCCGGGTGCCGGATCCCATGTGAGCGATGCCCCGCCACTGGGGGAGTGCCCTGCACTGGGAGTGGTAGCCGTGGGACGAATTCGCGTACTCGTCGTCGATGATCACCGCATCTTCGCCGAGTCGCTCGCCGCCGCTCTCGCGGCGGAGCCGGATGTCGACGTGTCGGCCGCGGGCAGCGGCCCCGCCGCGCAGCGCTGTCTCGACCGCGCCGCGGCGGACAACCGGCGCTATGACGTACTGCTGGTCGACGCCGACCTCGGCGACGGCCCGCGCCAGGCGTCGCCGGTGCTCGCCGCGCAGGGGGCGGCGCAGGCACCGCAGGTGGCGCAACTGGCGCACACACCGGCCGCCGCGCCGGTCGCGCTGGCGGCGGTGCCGCGTATCCCGGTCGAGTCCGAACCGGTCGTCGACGGGCTGACGTTGGTGGAGCGGGTGCGCGCCGACTACCCCGGGACCCGTACCGTCGTGCTCGCCGAGCGGGACGACGCCCGGCGCGCGGCCCGCGCGCTGCAGGCGGGGGCGTCCGGCTGGGTCGCCAAGGACTGCTCGCTGTCGCGGCTGCTCGCGGTGGTCCGCGGGGTGCTGCGGGACGAGACGCATCTGCCGCCCGCGCTGCTCACCGGAGTGCTGCGGGAGCTGACCGCGGCCCGCAGGCACCGCACCGAGAGCGAGCGGCTGGTGGAGTCGCTGACGCCGCGCGAGCAGGAGGTGCTGCGCTGCATGGTCGCGGGCCTGGGCCGTAAGGCGGTCGCCGAGCGGCTGTATCTGTCGCCGCACACCGTCCGCACCCATATGCAGAACGTGCTGGGGAAGTTGGGCGTGCACTCCACGCTGGCCGCGGTCGCGCTGGCCCGCCGGGCGGGCGTCGGTCCCGTCGAACTGCTGCCGTCAGCCGGGGACGTTGTCGAAAGGCGCGGTCAACTGTCGTAGCAGATCCGCCAGTTCGCTACGCTGACGAGTGCTCAGCTCGCCCAGGATCGCTCGTTCCTGGGCGAGCAGTCCGGCCAGCGCCTGGTCGGCGCGGTCCTGCCCCTCAGGGGTGAGGCGGACCAGGACGCCGCGCCGGTCGGTGGGGTCGGGCAGCCGCTCGACCAGCCCTTTCTTCGCGAGCCGGTCGATCCGGTTGGTCATGGTGCCCGAGGTGACCAGGGTCTGGGTCAGCAACTGGCCGGGGGAGAGCTGATACGGCGCCCCCGCCCGCCGCAGCGAGGTGAGGACGTCGAACTCCCAGGGCTCCAGGTTGTGCTCGGAGAACGCCAGCCGCCGGGCCCGGTCAAGATGCCGGGCGAGCCTGCTGACGCGGCTGAGCACCTCCAGCGGTTCCACGTCGAGGTCGGGGCGCTCTCGGCGCCATGCAGCGACCAGCCGGTCGACCTCGTCCTCCATGCCGATCAGTGTAGTAGGTCTGTCGACATGAAGTCTCTTGACATCAAGATATATCCCGGAGGAACCTAGATCCAACGGGAGGGCTGAACGCGGCCCTCCGCTTCGGCAGCGGATTCGCAGAGCCAGGGAGCACGACGATGCACGCAGCACCAACGTGGGACCCGCAACAGTATCTCCGCCACTCCACCCACCGCACCCGCCCCTTCCTCGACCTCCTCACCCGGATAACCGACCTCCCCGGCGGTGACTCGCCGCGGATAGCCGACATCGGCTGCGGTCCCGGCAACGTCACCGCGCTGCTCGCCGACCGCTGGCCCGGCGCGCGGATCACGGGCTTCGACAGCTCACGGGAGATGCTGGCCGCCGCGGCGGAGTACGCGGGACCCACTGCGGGCGGCGGCGAGCTGGACTTCCGGCGCGCCGACGCGGCCCACTGGACACCCGACGAGCCCTATGACCTGATCGTCTCCAACGCCGCGCTCCAGTGGGTGCCCGGCCACGCGGAGCGCTTCCCCGACTGGCTCGACCACCTCACCCCCGGCGGCACCCTGGCCTTCCAGGTGCCGGGCAACTTCACCGCGCCCAGCCACGCCCTGCTCGCGGAGCTGTGCGACACCCCGCGGTGGCGCGCGCGGCTCGACGGACACGGCCGCCGCTATGTGCACATCCTCAGCCCCGCCGACTACCTGGAGCGGCTCACCGGCCTCGGCTGCGCCGCCGACGTCTGGGAGTCGACGTACGTACAGCTGCTGCAGGGCGAGGACCCGGTGCTGGAGTGGACCAAGGGCACCGCGCTGCGGCCGGTGCTCACCGCGCTCGACGAGGACAGGGCGGCGGTGCAGGAGTTCGTCGGCCAGTACCGCGACCTGCTGCGCAAGGCGTACCCCTCCGGCCCGCACGGCACCGTCTTCCCCTTCCGGCGGATCTTCGCCGTCGCCCGCACCGCCCAGGAGGCCGCCGCGTGATCACCGCTCTCGACCATGTCCAGCTCGCCGCCCCGCCGGGCGCCGAGGACGAGCTGCGGGCGTACTACACCGGGGTGCTGGGGATGACCGAGCTGACCAAGCCGCCGGTGCTCGCGGCGCGCGGCGGCTGCTGGTTCGGCGCGGGCGGCGTCGTGCTGCACCTGGGCGTCGAGCAGGACTTCAGGCCGGCCCGCAAGGCCCATCCGGGCATCCGGGTGAGCGGCATATACGCCTACGCCAAGAGACTGGAGTCGCACGGCGCCAAGGTCGTCTGGGACTACGACCTGCCGGGGCACGAGCGCTTCTACTCCGAGGACCCGGTGGGCAACCGGCTGGAGTTCCTGGAGCCGACGCCGCTGAAGGCCGACGGCCCGACCGGCTGACCGGATGCCCGGGACCACGGGGGCGGCTGGACGGCGGCCGCCCCCGTACCGCTCATGCCCGGGTCACCCCATGTGGGGTCACAGCATCAGGAAGGCCCCGGCCAGCAGCGCCGCCCCGGCCGCCGCCACGCCCCAGGCCGTACGCCGCATCCGCAGGCCCCCGGCGAACACCACGGCCGCCAGCAGCAGGGCGCCGCCCAGCGGCACCCAGGCGTAGAGGATGCCGCCCCACCCGGCGCGCACCACCTTGTCGGTGCCCGGCTCGACCGCGACCGGCACGCGCTGCCCGGTGCGGCGGCGGATCGGCAGGCTGATGGTGACCTTCTGCCGGGCGGTTGCCGAGCCCTGGGGCTCGAAGGGGCCGGTGCAGGTGGATTCGCCGCAGCTCACCAGCGTCATCGTGCCGCGCTCACGGCCCTTGGTGAGCATCACGAAGTGCGCGGTCCGCCAGGAGTCCCACGCGCCGGACGCCAGCAGGAGCACTATCAGCGCGGACATGCCCACCACCCGGGCGAGCAGCACCAGGCCCCAGGTGCCCTCGGCTATCCGGCGGGAGCGGCTGCGTTTGACCATGCGGGCGATCTTTGGCCATTACCTGCCGTCCGGTCAACCTGCGGCCGGTCAGCTGTTGTACGTGCTCTGCGCGCGCTCCAGACCCTCGGTGACCAGCGCCTCGACCGCGTCGGCCGCCCGGTCCACGAACCAGTCCAGCTCCTTGCGCTCGCCGGACGAGAAGTCCTTGAGCACGAAGGCCGCCACGTCCATCCGGCCTGGCGGGCGCCCGATCCCGGCCCGCACCCGCAGATAGTCGGGGCCCAGTGACTTGGTGATCGATTTCAGGCCGTTGTGTCCGTTGTCACCGCCGCCGAGTTTGAGCCGCAGGGTGGCGTAGTCGATGTCCAGCTCGTCGTGGACCGCGATGATCCGCGCGGTGGGCACCTTGTAGAAGTCCCGCAGCGCGGTGACCGGACCGCCGGAGAGGTTCATGTACGACTGCGGCTTGGCGAGCACCACCCGCTGGTTCGCCGGTCCCGGCGCGCCGATCCGGCCCTCGACCACCTGGGCCTGGGCCTTCTGGGCACGCTTGAACCTGCCGCCGATCCGCTCGGCGAGCAGGTCGGCCACCATGAACCCGATGTTGTGCCGGTTCCCCGCGTACTCGGGGCCCGGGTTGCCCAGACCCACGACCAGCCAGGGTCCTTCGCTGTCGGTCATCGCCATCTCTCGTCTCGGCCGGGCTGCGGAAACGGCCGCCGCCGCACCCCGAGGGGTACGACGGCGGCCGGAGTGCGCGGACTACGCCTCGGGGGCGGCGTCCTCGACGGCGGCGGCGGGCTCCTCGCCCTCCTCCTCGGTCTCCTCGACGGCCTCGACCTGGGCCGCGACGATCTGGATGACGACCGCGTCCTCGTCGGTGGCCAGCGTGGAGCCCTTGGGCAGCTCGATGTCCTTGGCGAGGATGGAGGCGCCGGCCTCCAGGCCCTCGACGGAGACGGTGACGGCGGTCGGGATGTGGGTGGCCTCGGCCTCGACCGGCAGGGTGTTGAGCACGTGCTCCAGCAGGTTGCCGCCGGGGGCCAGCTCGCCCTCGGTCTGCACCGGGATCTCGACGGTGACCTTCTCGCCGCGCTTCACGGAGAGCAGGTCGACGTGCTCCAGGTGGCCGCGCAGCGGGTCACGCTGGACCGCCTTGGGGATGACCAGCTCGGACTTGCCGTCGATCTCCAGGGAGATCAGCACGTTCGCGGTGCGCAGCGCCAGGAGCAGCTCGTGGCCGGGGACGGAGACGTGCTTGGGGTCGGCGCCGTGACCGTAGATGACGGCGGGGACCAGGTGGGCGCGGCGGGTGCGGCGGGCGGCGCCCTTGCCGAACTCGGTGCGCAGCTCAGCGGTGATCTTGACCTCGGACATGAGGCTCAACTCCTCGGGGATGGCGACTGGCGTGTTCACGGTCGCCCGACCCACGACGGGCCGTTCCACATTACGAGGAGCGCGTCGATAACGGAGTGCCTGGACGCAAGACGTCCGCGGCCTCCCTCGCCGAGCAACGCGGACAGCGTAACCGGCGGGGAGGCCGCGGACGAAATCGATCTTGCGGGAGGTCGACCGTCAGTGGTCGAACAGGCTGGTCACCGAGCCGTCCTCGAACACCTCGCGCACCGCGTTGGCGATCAGCGGCGCCATCGAGAGCACCGTGATCTTGTCGAGCGCCAGCTCGCTGGGCGTCGGCAGGGTGTCGGTGAGGATGAACTCGCTGACCTTGGAGTTCTTCAGCCGGTCCGCGGCGGGGCCGGAGAGCACCCCGTGGGTGGCGGTGACGATGACGTCCTCCGCGCCGTTGGCGAAGAGCGCGTCGGCGGCGGCGCAGATGGTGCCGCCGGTGTCGATCATGTCGTCGACCAGTACGCAGACCCGGCCCTTGACGTCACCGACGACCTCGTGGACGGTCACCTGGTTGGCGACATCGGGGTCGCGGCGCTTGTGGACGATGGCCAGCGGCGCGCCCAGCCGGTCGCACCAGCGGTCGGCGACCCGGACCCGGCCGGCGTCCGGCGAGACGATGGTGAGCTTGTCGCGGTCCACCTTGGCGCCCACGTAGTCCGCCAGTATCGGCAGCGCGAACAGGTGGTCCACCGGGCCGTCGAAGAAGCCCTGGATCTGGTCGGTGTGCAGGTCGACCGTGAGGATACGGTCGGCGCCCGCGGTCTTGAACAGGTCCGCCATCAGCCGGGCCGAGATCGGCTCCCGGCCGCGGTGCTTCTTGTCCTGCCGGGCGTAGCCGTAGAACGGCACGATCACGGTGATGCTCCGCGCCGACGCCCGCTTCAGGGCGTCGAGCATGACGAGCTGTTCCATGATCCACTTGTTGATCGGAGCGGTGTGGCTCTGGATCAGGAAGCAGTCGGCGCCGCGCGCCGACTCCTGGAACCGCACATAGATCTCGCCGTTGGCGAAATCGAAAGCCTTGGTGGGCACCAGCTCGACCTCGAGCTCGTGTGCCACCGCCTCCGCCAGATCGGGGTGGGCGCGGCCGGAGAAGAGCATCAGCTTCTTCTCGCCGGTCGTCTTGATCCCGGTCACTGCACCGTCTCCTTGGTGTTTCGACTGGTGTTCGGCACAGCGCCGCCCAGAGTTCGGCGGGCTGGCGGAATTGTGTGCACCACACACGGTACGCCCCATCCGGCGCACCTGTGCACCTCAGGGGCCGCCGATGAGACGACGCTCACTCACCCTGCTGGGCGCGTTCGGCGGCCTGGGCCGCCGCGCTGCCGGGACGCTTGCGCGCCACCCAGCCCTCGATGTTGCGCTGCTGCCCGCGGGCGACGGCCAGCGACCCGGACGGCACGTCCTTGGTGATCACCGATCCGGCCGCGGTGTAGGCGCCGTCCCCGACCGTCACCGGGGCCACGAACATGTTGTCCGAGCCCGTCTTGCAGTAACTGCCGATCGTGGTGTGGTGCTTGGCCTCGCCGTCGTAGTTCACGAAGACGCTGGCGGCGCCGATGTTGGTGTAGTCGCCGATGGTGGCGTCACCCACGTAGCTGAGGTGCGGCACCTTGGTGCCCTCGCCGATGGAGGCGTTCTTCATCTCGACGTACGTGCCGGCCTTGGCCTTGCGGCCGAGCCTGGCGCCGGGCCGCAGGTAGGCGTACGGGCCCACGGTGGCCTCCTCGCCGACCTCCGCCTGGTCGGCGACGGTGTTGGAGACCCGGGCGCCCGCGCCGACCACCGTGTCGGTGAGCGTGCAGTTGGGGCCGACCTCGGCGCCCGCGGCGACGCTGGTGGCGCCGAGGAGCTGGGTGTTGGGGAGCACCACCGCGTCCGGCTCGAAGGTGACGGAGACGTCCACCCAGGTCGAGGCGGGGTCGACGATGGTCGCGCCGTCCAGCATGGCCTGGGTGAGCAGCCGGTCGTTGAGCACCCGGCGGGCCTCGGCGAGCTGCACCCGGTTGTTCACCCCGGCGATCTCCCGGTGGTCGGCGGCGACGAACGCGCCGACCCGGTGGCCGGACTCGCGCAGGATGGCCAGGGTGTCGGTCAGGTACTCCTCGCCCTGCGAGTTGTCCGTGGTGACCTTGCCGAGCGCGTCGGCGAGCAGGGCGGCGTCGAAGGCGTAGACCCCGGAGTTGATCTCCGCGATCGCCCGCTGCTCCTCGCTGGCGTCCTTCTGCTCCACGATCGCGGTGACCTGGCCGTCGGCGCCGCGGATGATCCGCCCGTAGCCGGTGGGGTCGGGCACCTGCGCGGTGAGCACGGTCACGGCGTTGCCGTCCGTCTCGTGCGCGCCGACCAGGGTGTGCAGGGTGTCGCTGGTGAGCAGCGGGGTGTCGCCGTAGGTCACCACCACGGTGCCGTCCAGGACGACGCCCTGCCCGGCCAGCTCGGCCAGGCCGATGCGGACCGCGTGGCCGGTGCCGTTCTGCTCGTGCTGCACGGCGGTGAGGGCCCGCGGGTCGATGCCCGCCAGATGCGCGGTGACCTGCTCGCGGGCGTGCCCGACGACCACCACGAGGTGCTCGGGGTCGAGATCGCGGGAGGCGGCCACGACATGGCCGACCAGGGTGCGGCCGCAGATCGCGTGCAGGACCTTGGGGGTGGCCGACTTCATGCGCGTGCCCTCACCCGCGGCGAGGATGACGACGGCAGCCGGACGGTTGGGGCTCACGGCGGAGACTCCTCGGCTTCGGGTGCTGGACACCCGCAGGATACCGACGGGTTGTGGAGGGGGCACCGGGCGGCCCCGGCCGGACCTGGCCGGGAGCCTCCGCTGAACTGCCCGCACTGCTCCGCCGCCAGGACTCGAACCCGGACAGAGGGCACCAAAAGCCCCAGTGCTGCCAATTACACCACGGCGGATCAACTCGGCGTTCGTGACCCGTTGTCGGGCCGGCCGAGCTGGACTTCACCATCATGCCGTACGACGGGGGGTGGGCGCGACGGCGATCCTGGGTACAGCCTTGGGGGAAGAGATCGCCTGGCGGGCCACGCCAGGTGGTCCTGTCGCACGTCGCGCACCGCTGCAATACTTACGGAGCCGTAAGTTACGACCGTGACCGGCGCAATCCAGCCCCCTCCGCATCCGCAAGGGACACACATGACCACACAGACGGACGTGATCACCGAGTCCCGGGAACCCGGGCCCTCGGGACAGCAAGATCCGCAGGCCAGCGCGACCCGTGGCGGCGAGAGCAAGCGCTCGATCGAGCAGATCGCCCTGCTGATCTTCATCACCATTCCCTTCGTGGCCCTGGTCGCCGCCATTCCGCTTGCCTGGGGCCGCGGCATGAGCTGGCTGGATCTGGGCCTGATGATCGGCATGTACTATCTCGGCTGCCACGGCGTGACGATCGGCTTCCACCGGTACTTCACCCACGGCTCCTTCAAGGCCAACCGGCCGCTGCGGATCGCGCTCGCGGTCGCCGGTTCGATGGCCGTCGAGGGCCCGATCGTGCGCTGGGTCGCGGACCACCGCAGGCACCACAAGTTCAGCGACGCCGAGGGCGACCCGCACAGCCCGTGGCGGTACGGCGAGACGCTGCCCGCGCTGATGAAGGGCCTGTGGTGGGCGCACATGGGGTGGCTCTTCGACGAGGAGCAGACCTCGCAGGCGAAGTACGCGCCCGACCTGATCAAGGACCCGGCGATCCGCCGCATCTCCCGCGACTTCTGGGTGTACACCACGCTGTCGCTGCTCATCCCGCCGGTGATCGGCGGCCTCGTCACCATGTCGTGGTACGGCGCCTTCACCGCGTTCTTCTGGGGCTCGCTCGTCCGAGTGGCCCTGCTGCACCACGTCACCTGGTCGATCAACTCGATCTGCCACGCGGTCGGCAAGCGCCCGTTCAAGTCCCGTGACCGCTCCGGCAACGTGTGGTGGCTGGCCGTGCTCTCCTGCGGCGAGTCGTGGCACAACCTCCACCACGCCGACCCCACCTCCGCCCGGCACGGCGTGCTGCGCGGCCAGGTCGATTCCAGCGCCCGGATCATCCGCTGGTGCGAGCAGCTCGGCTGGGCGACCGACGTCCGCTGGCCCACCCCGGAGCGGATCGCGGCCCGGCGCAAAGAAAGCGTCAGCGAAGCGGCATGATTGAGCCGTGAGCGACGGCAGCGGTTCGAGCGGCGACGGCAGAGACGGCAGGACGGCGACCACCGGGAAAACCGGTACGAACGGCACGGCGGCCCGCCGTGCGCGACGGGTCCGGATGACCGGCAAGGAACGGCGCGAGCAGCTCCTCGACATCGGCCGGACCCTCTTCGCCGAACGCGGCTTCGAGGGCACCTCCGTCGAGGAGATCGCCCACAAGGCCGGGGTGTCCAAGCCGGTGGTCTACGAGCACTTCGGCGGCAAGGAAGGGCTCTACGCCGTCGTCGTCGACCGTGAGATGCGGCGGCTGCTCGACATGGTCACCGGCGCGCTCACCGGAGGACACCCGCGTGAGCTGCTGGAACAGGCCGCCTTCGCCCTGCTCGACTACATCGAGCAGTACACCGACGGGTTCCGCATCCTCGTCCGCGACTCGCCGGTCGCCCAGTCGACCGGTACCTTCGCCTCGTTGATCAGCGACATCGCCACCCAGGTCGAGGACATCCTCGGCCACGAGTTCAAACAGCGCGGCTTCGACTCCAAGCTCGCCCCGATGTACGCCCAGGCCCTGGTCGGCATGGTCGCCCTCACCGGCCAGTGGTGGCTCGACGCCCAGAAGCCCAAGAAGGCCGAGGTCGTCGCCCACCTGATCAACCTGTCCTGGAACGGCCTCTCGGGCCTGGACGCCAAGCCGCGCCTCATCGGCCACCGCAAGAACTGAACGCCGGACGGGCTGAGAAATCAGCCCGTCCGGCGCTTTCGTGTCTCAGCCCGTGTTGCGCAGGCCCGCTGCCACGCCGTTGACGGTCAGCAGGAGGGCGCGGGCGAGCAGGGGGTCCGGGTCCTCGCCGCGGGCGGCCGCGGCGCGCTGGCGGGCCAGCAGGGTGACCTGGAGGTAGGAGATCGGGTCCAGGTACTGGTCGCGGATGCGGAACGTCTGGGCGAGCAGCGGGCTGCCCGCGAGCAGCTCGTCCTCACCGGTGATCCGCAGCACCTCCCGTACGGTCAGCTCGTGCTCCGCCTCGATGTCGGCGAAGACGTGCTTCAGCTCGTCCGGCACCAGGGTGTCCACGTAGTGCCGGGCGATCCGCAGATCCGTCTTGGCCAGCGTCATCTCGACGTTGGACAGGAAGTTGCGGAAGAAGTGCCACTGCCCGTACGCCTCGTCGATGACCTCGCCGAGCCCGGCCTCGCGGGCCGCCTTCAGACCGGAGCCGACGCCGTACCAGCCGGGCACGATCTGCCGGGACTGCGTCCAGCCGAAGACCCACGGGATGGCCCGCAGCCCGTCCAGGCCCGCGTCGGAGTCCGGGCGGCGCGACGGCCGCGAGCCCAGGTGCAGCTCGCCGAGCTGGTCGACCGGGGTCGAGGCGAAGAAGTACGGCGGCAGGTCCGGGTCCTCGACCAGCTCGCGGTAGGCGGTGTGGGCGGTGTCCGAGACGATGTCCATCGCCGCGTCCCAGCGCGCCAGCGCCTCGTCGGACTGCCGGGGCGCGGTGTGCAGCGCCGACGCCTGGAGGGTGGCGGCGACCGTCAGCTCCAGGTTCTCCCGGGCCAGCGAGGGCAGCAGGTACTTGTCGGAGATGACCTCGCCCTGCTCGGTCACCTTGATCTCGCCCTCCAGGGTGCCCCAGGGCTGGGCGAGGATCGCGGTGTGCGAGGGGCCGCCGCCGCGGCCGACGGTGCCGCCGCGGCCGTGGAAGAGCCGCAGCCGCACACCGTGCCGGTGCGCCACGTCACGCAGCCGCCGCTGCGCCCGGTGGATCTCCCACTGCGAGGTGGTGATGCCGCCGAACTTCGACGAGTCGCTGTAGCCGAGCATGACCTCCTGGACGTCGCCGCGCAGCGACACCAGCCGCCGGTACGACGGGTCCGACAGCATCTCGTCCAGCAGCTGGTCGGCGATCTTCAGCTCGTCGGTGGTCTCCAGCAGCGGCACGATGCCGATCTTGGCGATCCCGGCGTGCAGGTCGATCAGCCCGGCCTCCCGGGCCAGCACCGCCGCCGCGAAGACGTCGTCGGAGCCCAGGCACATGGAGATGATGTACGACTCCACGACCTCCGGCCCGAACCGCTCGAACGCCTCGCTGATGGTGTGGAACACCCCCAGCGTCTTGGCGCCCGCCGCGTCCAGCGGCGCCGGGGTCGGGGCCAGCGGCCGCCGCGAGCGCAGCTCCTTGGCCAGCAGCTTGCGCCGGTACTCGCGCGGCATGTCGGCGTACCGCCAGGACTCCTCGCCGAGCCGGTCGAAGAGCTGGCCCAGTGCGTGGTGGTGGGCCTCGGCGTGCTCCCGTACGTCCATCGTCGCCAGCTGCAGGCCGAACGCGGACAGGGTGCGGATCGTACGGTCCACCCGGCCGTCGGCGATCAGGCCGCCGCGGTGGGCGCGCAGCGAGCTCTGGATCAGCTCCAGGTCGTGCAGCAGCCCGGCGGTGCCCAGGTAGTCGCGGCCAGGGACGTGCGGAGTGCCACTGGCCAGCCTCTCCCGGGTGTTGACCAGCTTCTGCCGGACACAGGTCGCCTTGAGCCGGTAGGGCTCCTCCGCGTTCAGCCGCTTGTAGCGCGGGCTGATCTCGGGCAGCGCCACCAGGTCGGTGGCGAGCGAGTCCAGCAGGTCGGTGGACGCGCCGCAGTTGCGGATCGAGTTGGACAGCGCGCCGCGCAGCACGTCGACCAGTTCCAGCGCGTCGGTGATGCCGTGCTCGTGCTGGAGGATCAGCACGTCCCAGGTGACCTGCGGAGTGACGTTCGGGTTGCCGTCGCGGTCGCCGCCGATCCAGGTGCCGAAGGTCAGCGGCCGGGTCTGGGCGGGCAGCGGCAGGCCGACCCGCTCCAGCTCGGCGGCCAGGTCCTCCAGCACGTCGCCGACCGCGCCCGCGTGCAGCTCGTCCAGGTAGTAGATGGCGTTCCTGGCCTCGTCCGCGGGCTCGGGGCGCACCACCCGCAGCTCGTCGGTCTGCCACAGCAGGTCGATGCTCTCCGCGAGCCGCAGGTCGGCCCGCCGCCGGTCGCCGCCCGTCAGACCCGTGTCGTCGAGCAGCTCGGCGATCCGGCGCAGCTTGTTCAGCACGCTGCGGCGGGCGGCCTCGGTGGGGTGCGCGGTGAAGACCGGCCGCACGTTGAGGTTGCGCACGCTGTCGCGGACATGGGCCGCGTCGCCGTCCTTGAGCAGGTCCGCGGTCTGGGCGAGCAGCCCGCCCTCGACGGCCCGGCGCTCGCGCAGGTCCCGGCCGCGGTGCACCTGCTCGGTGACGTTCGCCAGGTGGAAGTAGGTGGAGAAGGCCCGCACCAGCTTGGCGGCCGTCTCCAGGTCGGTCCCGCCGAGCAGCGCGGCCGCCGCCTCGCCGTCGCTGCGGGTCAGGGCCCGTACCCGCTCGACCAGGTCGAGGAGGTCCTGCCCCTCCTGTCTCACCAGCGTGCCGCCGAGCAGCTCACCCAGGCGTCGGATGTCGGCTCGCAGGGCTGTACTGCTGTCCGGGGCGGTGTCGGCGCTGCTCACAGGTGCGGCTCCTTGTGCAGGGGAAGGGACGGGGGGTGCTTCGGAGTACCAGGGGTACTCGCGGACCGCGCTGTCCGACCGGTCCAGGATAGGTGGCCGTCCTTCCGTCGAGACGGGCCGCCCATTTGGCGGACACCGTGACGGGGCCGATGCGCTCTTCCGCGCCTCGCCTAGTCTGGACGCCATGAGTTCGACGGGGGCGCACGTACCGGACGACGGGGCTGGAGGACGGCCCGCGTCCGGCTGGTGGTGGTGGACGCGGCGGCGGAGCTTCGTCCTGGACGCGACGCTGGCCGCGGTGTCGGCGCTGGAGTGCGCCTTCGAGGGCGCGACCTTCGCACAGAAGACCGGCTTCCCGACCAGTGTGGGCGCGCTGCTCGGCGTGGTCGTCGGCGCGGTGCTGCTGCTGCGGCGGCGCTGGCCGGTCGCGGTGGTGCTGGTGAGCATCGCCGTCTCCCCGGCGCAGGTGGGCTTCGCCCTGTCCCTGGTCGGCCTCTACACCCTGGCCGCGTCCGAGGTGCCGCGCCGGATCACCGCCGCGCTCGCCGGGATGAACGGCTTCGGCACCATGCTGGTGGCCTTCCTCCAGTTCCAGGACAACCTGCGGGACTCCGACAGCGGCTCCTCGCTGACGCTGCCGCTGATCCTGGTCATCTCGGTCCTGATGGCGCTCGGCCTGACCGCGCCGCCGGTGCTGCTGGGGTTGTACGTACGGGCCAGACGGCGGCTGGTGGAGAGCCTGCGGGAGCGGGCGGACGGCCTGGAGCGCGAGCTGGAGCTGCTCGCGGAGAAGGCTGCCGAGCGGGCCGAGCGGGCCCGGGCGGAGGAGCGCACCCGGATCGCCCGCGACATGCACGACGTGGTCGCGCACCGGGTCAGCCTCATGGTGGTGCACGCGGCGGCGCTCAAGGCGGTGGCCCTCAAGGACCCGGCCAAGGCGTCGGCCAGCGCCGAACTCCTCGGCGACATGGGGCGCGAGGCGCTCACCGAACTGCGGCAGATGCTGGGCGTACTGCGTACGGCGGACACCGCGCCGGTGCCGGCCGCCGCGGCCGCCCGGGCGCTGGCCTTCACCGAGGTCGGCGAGGAGCAGGGACCGTGCCTGGAGCAGCTGGGCGAGCTGGTCGAGCAGTCGCAGGCGGCCGGGATGACGGTGGAGCTGGTGGTCGAGGGCGAGGCACGGGACTGCGGGCCGCGGGTGGAGCAGACGGTCTACCGCGTGGTGCAGGAGGCGCTCACCAACGTCCACAAGCACGCGGCGGGCGCGAAGGCCCATGTCCGCCTGGTCTACCGCGAGGTCGAGATCGCCGTCCTCGTCGTCAACGGCCCCTCCGACGGCACCCCCGCCACCCCCCTCCCCAGTGGCGGCCACGGCCTGCTCGGCATGAAGGAACGCGTCACCACCCACGGCGGCGGCTTCGCCGCCGGCCCCACCCCCGACGGCGGCTTCCGCGTCTCAGCGATGCTCCCGCTGGGCTGAGCCCGACGGCGGGCTGGGGCTGCGGGTCGGCCCGCAGACGGCATCGGAGTCGCACGGGTGGTGCGGGTGGGAAAAAAGCACATCGCGCCGCAGGCGCGCGGGTTCAGGACTCGGGGTCCGGGGCCTGCTCCGGGAGGGTGCGGCCGGTGAGGGCGGCGAGGGTGGAGCGGACGTGGGCGAGGTGGGCGCGAATCTCGTCGCGGTGCTCCTCGTGCTCGCGGAGGGAGCGCTCAGCCTCCCGCCGCACCCGCTCCTCGTGCAGGCGGGCCTGCGCGAGCAGCGCGGCTGCCCGCTCCTCCGCCTCCCGCTGCTGCTGCCGCAGCGCCTCCTCCGCCTCAGCCCGCTCCTGGTGCGCCTCGGCGAGCCGCCGCTCCGCGTCGCCGAGGAGGTCGGCGAGCCTGCTGTCGACTCCCGCCTCCCGCTCGGCCAGCTCGTGCTCCAGCGTGTCCATCCGCTCGCGCCGCTCCTTGTCCACCTCCGCCAGCGAGCGGTTGACGTCCTGCCGTACGGCCTCCATCGCCGCGCCGGCCTCACCGCGTACCGCCTCGGCCTCGGCGCGGGCCTGCCCGAGGATCTCCGCGGCCCGCGCGCACGCCTCGTCCAGCATCCGGTCGGCCTGGTCCTCGGCCGCGGCCAGCCGCGCCGACGCCGCCGCCCGCGCCTCGTCCTGGAGGGTGCGCCGCGCCGTCTCGGCCGCGTCCCGCGCGTGCTGCGCCTCGACCTCGGCCCGGTCGCGTACCGCCGCGGCCTCCTCCTCGACCAGCCGCAGCAGCTCCTGCGCGCCCTCGCCCAGCGCGTCGAACGCGGCCGAGCCCAGCGCCTCCACCTGCTGGCGCAGCGCCACGCACTCGGCGTCCATCTCGTTGGCCAGCACGGTGAGGCGGGCGGCCCGCTCCCAGGCGGCGTCGCGATCCTCCGACAGCTCCTCCAGGAATCTGTCGACCTGGTCGGGGCGGTACCCACGGCCACGCGCGGTCTCGATCCCACGGGGTGTTGTCGTGTTGCTGCTCATGCCTGTGCCCCTCGCCGTTGGGCGCTCCGTATGTCGCTATTTTTGGCTTATGTCCGAATTGTAAAGGTTGCGACACTCCGACATTGCTCCTACCCACCCACTGGCCCCGTGATGGCCGCGCGCGACGGCCGTGCACGCGAAAGGGCCGGGTGCCCTGGGGTTCACCACCCCGGCACCCGGCCCGTCGCCGTACCGCGTCCGCTGCGCCGCTACAGCAGCCCGTCCCACATCTGCTCGATGAGTACCGACCACCAGTGGTCGGGCGAGGCGATCGCCGCCGGGTCCTGCGCGGCGAGCTGCGCCTGGAAGTCGACCGTCCAGCGGCCCGCCTGATCGGGCGTGAGCCCGATCCGCAGCCGCCACATCCGGCCCAGCAGCGCCAGGCAGCGGGTGAACTCCGGCAGGCTGGAGTTCACGAACTGCGGCGGCACCGGCTGCCCGCCGGGACCGGCCTCCAGCGGTACGGCCACGATGTGCGCGGTGCCGTACTGCACACAGAGCTGGCGGCCGAAGTCATTGCCCATGACCAGATACGAGCCCGCGTCGGACGCGGGCTGCACGCCGCGCTGCTGGGCGAGCTCGGCCAGCGTCGGCACCGGCTGGCCCGGCTGGGCCTGCGCCCAGAAGAACGGCCCGAAGTCGACGGGCAGCCCCGCCCACACCAGGGACTGGGCCACGATGTCCGGCACGCCCTGCCGGGACACCGCCCGCTGGTCGAAGCGGAACAGCCCCTGCGGGCCGAACGCCGCCGCCAGCTCCTGCCCGATCACGTCGAGCGCCACCGGCGGCACCCGCAGCACGGTGTGCGCCTCGGGCATCGGCACCCGCTGCGGCTGCGGCCGCGCGGGCGCGCCCGCCACCTGGTGCAGCTCGCCCTGGTGGGTCAGCAGATGCTGGACGCCCTGCTGGCGGCTGGCGTGGTCCCGGCCGTACGGCGCGGTGTGGCTGATCCGCACCTGCGGCCAGGTCTCGCGGATCATCCGCGTGCAGTAGCCGCCCGGCAGGTCGCAGGACTCCAGTTCGGTGTGGAGCTCCAGCACCTGCTCGGGGCGTACGCCCAGGGAGCGCAGCTCGTGCAGGATCTGCCACTCCGGGTGCGGCGTGCCCGGCGCGGAACGCCGGATGAGCTGCTGCTCGCTGCCGTCCTGGCCGCGGTAGCGCAGCACGGCCATGTAGCCGGGGCCGACGGTCGGCACGGCCGCCGCCTGGGGGTAGCCGTAGGCGGGCGGCGGCGGGGGAGTGCCGGTGCCCATCGGGGCGCCCATGCCGGGCACGGGCGGCGGGGGCGGCGGTCCACCCGCGGGCGGACCCGCGGGGCCCGCGAACATCGTGGCCGCGTAGTGCGGGTCGTTGCTCGCCCCGGCCGGGGGCGGCGGCGGGGTGCCGGCGCCCATGCCGGGTCCGGGCGGCGGCGGGGGCGGTCCGCCCACGGGCGGGCCCGCGGGACCGGCCAGCATCGTGGCGGCGTAGTGCGGGTCGTTGCCGCCCGCGGCGGGCGGCGGCGGGGGAGTGCCCGCGCCCGGTCCCGGTGGCGGGGGCGGCCCGGTGGGTCCGGCCAGCATCGTGGCCGCGTAGTGCGGGTCGTTGCCTTGGGGCGGCGGGGGAGTGCCCGCGCCCGGTCCGGGCGGCGGGGGCGGCCCTGTCGGTCCGGCCAGCATCGTGGCGGCGTACTGCGGGTCGGCGCTGCCCGGCGCGGGCCGGGGCGGCGGCGGGGCGTCCGGGCTGCGGACGGGCGCGCCCGACGGCGGCGGGACGCTGCCCCGTACGGCCTTGGCGGTCTCCAGGTCGTGGATGTCCCCGGCCCCGGCGCCGTGGTCCACGGGCGGCGGCAGCGGCACGGGCTGCCCGCCGGGTGGCGGGAAGGCGGAACCGCCCACGGTGTGCGGCACGGGCGAACGCCCCGGCGCGACCGGCGGCGGACCCGGCTGCTCGGGCGGCGCCACCATGGTGCGCGGCAGCGAACTCCCGCCCGGCATCAGCTCGGTGCGCGCCTCCGCGCTCAACGGGCCCTGGCCCAGGTCGATCTGGTCGGAGCCCGAGATCGGCGGTGCGAACACGGTGGCCGGAGCGGCGACCGACTCGCCCTCCCCGCTGTCGCTCGTCGTCTTCCCCGCCCAGCCGCCACCCGCGACATCACCAGGGGCGGGCGCGGGCGCCGGGACGGGAGTCGGACGGCGGTAGTCCACGCCGGGCGTACCGGGGCGCGCGTCCACGGGGGCCGGACCGCTCTGCGCGGGCGGCGCGTCCGCGGGCGTACTCGCGGCGGCCGGGCGGCGCGTGTAGTCGATGCCGCCCGAGGAGGACGACGAGTCGGCGCTCGCCGCCGCCGGACGGCGCGTGTAGTCGATGCCGGAACCGCTCGACGGCGTCGGGTCCGGGGCTGGGTCCTGGGCGGACGGGACCGCGGACAGGTGCCCCGAAGAAGAAGACGACGTACGCCGGTCCGGGATGCCGATGCGGTCGGCCGCGTCCTGGAGCCACTGCGGCGGGCTCAGCAGGAAGGACGTCGCTTCGAGGTCGATGCGCTGGGGCGGTTCGGGAACCGCGTCGTTCGGCACGGGGCCGTATTCCTCTTCGTAGCGGCGGATGAGTTCGCCGATGGGCAGTCCCGGCCAGAGCGTCGCCTCGCCGCTGTCGCGGGCGATGATGACGCGGATGTCACCGCCGTCGTCGGCCGACGGCCCGTCCTCGCGGGGCTCCGACCAGACGACGAAGCCGAGGTCGAACTCGCGGACCCGGATCTCGCGGGCCTGGTACGCGGGCACGTCACCGTTGATCCAGCGTTCGGCGCGCTCCTGCGCCTGCGCGAAAGTGACCATGTCCGGCCTCATCCCTCCACCGGGACGGCGCTGGCGAAGCCCCCGTCCACCATCAGGTTCGCGACGGTCTCCAGCTCCGGCGGATTGCCCGCGAGGCGCAGCAGGAACGCGTCGAGTGATTCGCCGCAGGGCAGCAGCAGTTCGGCCACCCGGTCGGCCGGGGTGTCCCAGCGCTCGCCGTCGCGGGCGTCGTCGTACGCGCAGAACCAGACCGAACCGACCGCGTCACCCTTGACCTTGACCGCCAGGATGCCGCCCTGGACGTAACCGATCGCCAGGTAGTCCTTGGTGAGGTGGTCGCGCAGGCACTTGTTGACGTAGACGAGGTCGTTGACGGCCGCGTCGTCGCGCACGGTGAAGAACGGCTGGTCGATCAGCAGCCCGAGCTCGGGGTCGAGAGCCACACCGCGGGGCGCGCAACCGCCAGCCGCCTTCAGGAAGGTGCGGTACGCGCCGGGCAGCCGGTAGCCCAGCTCCTCCTCGACCTCCCGCACCTGCGCCTCGCTGACCGAGACCGGCTCCTTCGGCAGCCCGAAGTGGACCGGCCGGGTCTCCTGCAGCGGGCGGGTGCCGCGCTTGTCGTGGTCGGCGGCGGAGGCGGCGAGCCCGCCGTGGTGGCGCAGCAGCGCCTTGATCTCCACCGGGACCAGTTCGAGCCGCCGGGTGCCGCTCACGTGGTGCCAGGTCCAGCCGTGCGGGGTGGCCACCGGCGGCAGGCTGCCCCACAGCTCATGGCCGGAAGCGTGCAGAGCGGCGTTGGCGGACACGTAGTCCGTCAGCCGCAGCTCGTCTATCCCGAAGCCCTCCGGCGGCTCGGCGATCTCGGCCGCCGCCCGCGCGTACGGCGCGAAGTCGGGGAAGCCGTCGTCGTCCACCCAGACCCCCTGGGGGTGCCGGGCGGCGCGTACCGGGTCGGGAAAGTGCACGACCTGTCCGGCGTAGGCCGCATTCGGTGGCGCGGTCATGGCGGTTGCCCCCTGCTGCGTCTGGCTGTTGACGACAGCCTAGGGCCTGTCCCCATGGACCTGACCAGCCCGGTACCGGTTCCGCGCAACCCGCGGCGCCCCGCTGCCGCCCCGTCGCCGCATCACTTGCCCGTCGCGGCGTCCTTCAGCTTCTCGGCCTGCTTGAGGGGGATGGACGGGCGCAGCGTCGCCGGCTGGTGGTCGGCGCGGACCGTCTCGTACGCGGCGGTGGTGTCACCCGACCTGACGACGGTGACCAGGACGATGCCCTGGGCGCCGCGCGCGGTGTCGGCGATGGTGTACGTCGCCTGCTGGTCGCCGAGCGGGGCGGCGCCCGTCGCGGGCTGCACCGGCTGGACGCTGAAGGTGGTGATCGCCCCGGTGTCGCGGGTGGCCTTGAAGTTGCGGCAGGTCCGCAGCGCCGTGGTCAGCTCGTCGAGCACCGAGCGGGCGGTGCCGGGGGTGTACGAGGCGATCACCTCCAGGGTGATGGCCTTGGCCTTCTTGTCCTTGTCGGTGGTGTCGGTGACCATCGCGCCGGTGTACACCTGCCGCGGGTGCTTGGGGCGGCTGCTCCACTGGTCGGCGATCGGCTGGCAGGCCGGGTTGTCGGCCTTCGCCGCGCCACCCAGGAGCTGGGTCTTGCTGCCCGCGGGCATCACCTGGACGTGGGGGACGTCGGAGGAGGTGAGCAGCGCCGAGGTGAGCTTCGCGGTGGACACCGCGCCGGACGCGCGGATGGTGTCCGGCGTCTTCGCCTTGCTGCCGCCCGAGCACCCGGCGCTCAGCGCGAGCGCGGGGACCAGCACGGCGGCGGTCACCGCCGCGGTCCGCAGGCGGCCGCCGCGTACCCGACCGTTCGGGGTACGAAGGCGCAGGTCACCGGCCTGCTGGCGGCTACTGGCGAGTAGGCGAGTGGCTACACGTATCGGCATCAGTGTTTCCCCTGGTGGTGTCCGTCCCCGTGTCCGTGCCCGGGACCTCGCGGGCGACGGCCCGCTGCCGCGCGACTTTACGGCACCGGGGGCGGCGTTTCCCCTGTGGATCTGCTCACAAGAAGGTCACATCGGCGGTCGGCGCCGAGGGCCGTCCACGGGCAACGGCCGCCCTGTCAGCCGCCGAGCGCCGCCTTCAGCTTCTCGTTCTGCTTGCGCGCGATCTCCAGCGGCAGCGAGCCCGCGCCGCCCTGGGACTTCACCGACAGATAGGCGCTGATGGTGTCGCCGGTGCGCACCACGGTGACGAGAGCCGCACCCGATGCCTTGTCCGAAGTGTCGGACATCACGTAGGAGACGGACGCGTCGCCGACGGACACCGCGGGGCCCTTGGTGATGCGGAACGGCGTCTTCGTACCGGTGTTGTCGGTGGCCGTGAAGGTGGTGCAGGTGCCCAGCGCGGTCTTCACCGAGGCGATGACCTTCTCGGCGTCACCCGGCGCGTGGCTGGCCAGCAGCATCTGGTTGATCTCGTCGGGCGTGCTGGTGGGGGTGCCGGTGGTCGTACCGGTCTTGGCGAAGGCGGCGCCGACGAAAGCCTTTCGGGGGATCTTCGGCTTGCTGCTGGTGACGTCGGCCAGCGGCTGGCACTCCGCCTTGTCCGCCGTCAGGGTGGAGGTGTCGGCGGAGTCGTTGGTCTGCGAGACCTCCACCGAATAGCCGGGCACCTCACCGGACTTGACCAGGGCGCTGGTCAACTGCGCCTTGCTGAGCGGGGTCGCGCCGCCGCCGCCACTCCCGCCGGAGGACGCGGACTTGGGCGACTTGGACGCGCCGTCGGAGCCGGAGGATCCGGAGGAACCGGAACACGCGGCGGTGAGGACGAGAGCGGGCAGCACGGCGGCCGCCAGTCGGATCCGGGTCTTGTGCATGGGAGTCACATTCCCTGTTCGGGCGGGCGTATGGCCCCGCGGCTGCGGGCCGACTGACGATCCTCCCCGCCAGGAGCCGCCCCGTCCATCGGACACCGGAGCCCTACCCGGAATGCGCACGGCCGATTCCCCGGCGATTTGTGCACGTGCTGTGCCCACGTCACCGACATACCGTCACGGGACGGTGACATGGCCCACACAGGATGGTCGCGACACCGCGTTCTGCTTTCCCATCGCGTGGCCTGTTTGGCACTCTGAACCGACATACGGGGGAACGCCCGCCGTGGTGGGCGGATGGAGGGATGCGTGCAGACCATGACAACTCCGACGTCGGCGGCGGGGGCGGCCGATCCACGGTTGAGCTGGAGTACGGCACGGGACCCGGTGGGACCGCCGGTCCTGCGGCACCGCAGGGACGGCATCATGCCCGCGGTCGCCGCCGCGCTGCTGATCCGCGACGAGGTGCTGACCTGCACGGGCGCGAAGGGCGAGCAGCCGCCGCCGCTGCACCCGATCGTGCGCGAGTTCCTCGACGCGCTGCCCGTCGCGCAGCGCGAGCGGTTCACCGGGCGGTGCCCCGAACCCGTGCTGCTTTCCCGCCATCTGACGGCGGTTGAGGCGACCCGCGGCAAGCGGGCCTCGCGCAAGCCCCTCACCCAGGGGGAGGCACGCAAGGCCCTGCGCGGCGCCAAGCTCACCTCGCGGTGGATCCGCGAGGACGGCGACCCCGCACACGGCGCCTACGCCCCGCCGTGCCGCTCCTGCGCGCCGCTGCTGGCGCACTTCGGGGTACGGCCGGTGGACCCGGCGGCGGAAGGGGCATGAGCATCCCCATGGCCGGCAGCACCAGGTTCCCGGTCGGCGTCGACGCCGCGCTGCGCGCCGCGGGCTGGCAGCCGGGACGCTGGGACATCCGGCAGGCCGAGTCCTGGGCGGACGGCCTGCGCGCCTACGCCTCACCCGGCGGGCACCGCCACGCGGTCTCCCCGGCGGCGGTCGAGGCATGGGCGGAGTTCGGCGGGCTGACGATCCCCGCGGCCTCCGGGCCCGGCCGCCAGATCGCGCCCACCACCGTGGTGATCGACCCGATGCGCGGCCTCCACCTGGCCCGTACCCTCGCCGACCTCGGCCGCGCCCTGGAGACCGACATCAGCCCGCTCGGCGAGGAGCCGTCCTCCGGCGCGCTGCTGGCCATCGACGCCGAGGGCCGCGTCTACACCGTCGACCACACCGGCGACTGGTACGCGGGCCCCGACATCGACCGCGCCCTCGCCACCCTGGTCGGCGGCATCCAGCAGGTCCGGCTCAGCGTGAACTGACCCCGCGGGGGCACTCGCGGGTGGAGACCGGGCCGGGTCACGGGTGGAGACCCCTGACACGCGGATGGGCCTCAGGTATCAGACCCCTAGGGGGAGGTACCTACTTTCGGTGGTCCCCGGTTCGTACCGGCGGATGACGATCTGGCGCCCGGCGTTCCCTACCTTCATGGGGAGAGGTGGGGATAGCCCCACCCCAGGACGGAGACCTCCCCCATCGTGCGGGGGACGGCGCTCGGCCAGGCTGAACCCATCAGCTCGACCACGCGGTACCAAGACCTACACAGGAGACAAACGTGACAACGGCAGTGACGGTTCCCAAGGCCGGGGGCAGCGGAGAACGTTCGGCCGTTGCCGCAGCAGGCCGCGCGGTGACGAAGGCGTACGGCACGGGCGAGACGCGGGTCGTCGCACTGGACGCCGTCGACGTCGACATCGCGCGCGGCCGGTTCACCGCGATCATGGGCCCCTCGGGCTCCGGCAAGTCCACGCTCATGCACTGCCTCGCCGGGCTCGACACGGTCTCGGAGGGGCGGATCTGGATCGGTGACACCGAGATCACCGGCCTGAAGGACAAGAAGCTCACCCAGCTGCGCCGGGACAAGATCGGCTTCATCTTCCAGTCGTTCAACCTGCTCCCCACGCTCAACGCGGCGGAGAACATCACGCTGCCGATGGACATCGCGGGCCGCAAGGTGGACCGCGACTGGTTCGACCGGGTCGTGGAGACCGTCGGTCTGGCCGGGCGGCTCAAGCACCGCCCCACCCAGCTCTCCGGCGGACAGCAGCAGCGCGTCGCGGTCGCCCGCGCACTCGCCGCCCGCCCCGAGATCATCTTCGGTGACGAGCCGACCGGAAACCTGGACTCCCGGGCCGGCGCCGAGGTCCTCGGCTTCCTGCGCCGCTCCGTCGACGAGCTGGGCCAGACCATCGTCATGGTCACCCACGACCCCGTCGCCGCCTCCTACGCCGACCGCGTCCTCTACCTGGCGGACGGCCGGATCGTCGACGAGATGGTCAACCCGACCGCCGAGTCGGTCCTGGAGCGCATGAAGTCCTTCGACGGTCGCGGGAGGACCTCGTGACCGTCTTCAAGACATCGGTGCGCAACTTCTTCGCGCACAAGGGACGAATGGCGCTCTCCGCCATCGCCGTCCTGCTCTCGGTGGCGTTCGTGTGCGGCACGCTCGTCTTCACCGACACCATGACCGCCACCTTCGACAAGCTCTTCGGTTCCACCGCCTCCGACGTCACCATCAGCGCCAAGAAGGTCGACGACGCGCAGACCACCGGCCGGCCCGACACCGTGCCCGCCTCGCTGCAGGCCACGCTGACGCACGTCCAGGGTGTGGCGAAGTCCGACCCGGACGTCACCAGCGAGGACGTGACGGTCGCCGACTCGCACAACAAGAGCATCAGCCCGTCCTCCGGCGCGCCGACCATCGTCAGCAACTGGGACCCCACCGAGACCAAGGCCGTGGAGATCTCCTCCGGCCACATCCCGCAGGGGCCGACGGACGCGGTGCTCGACGCCGACACCGCCAACAAGCACGACCTGAAGATCGGCGACACCCTGCGGGTCATCGCCGCACCCGGCGACTTCAACGTCACCATCTCCGGCATCGCCACCTTCAAGACCACCAACCCCGGTGCCGCCGTGATCTACGTCGACACCGCCACCGCCCAGGCCAAGCTGCTCGGTGACTCCAAGGCGTACACCGGCTTCGGCCTGACCGCCGCCAAGGGCGTCACCGACGACCAGCTCAAGGCCAACGTCAAGGCGGCGATCGGCACCAAGTACACGATCGACACCGCGGCCGAGACCAAGAAGAAGGACAAGGACGACGTCGGCGGCTTCCTGAACTTCATGAAGTACGCGATGCTCGGCTTCGCCGGTATCTCGGTCCTGGTCGGCATCTTCCTGATCGTCAACACCTTCTCGATGCTGGTCGCCCAGCGCACCCGTGAGATCGGCCTGATGCGGGCCCTCGGGTCCAGCCGCAAGCAGGTCAACCGGTCGGTGCTGATCGAGGCCGTGCTGCTCGGCATCACCGGCTCGATCCTCGGCATAGGCGGCGGCATCGGACTGGCCATCGGCCTGATGAAGCTGATGGGCAAGGCCGGGATGAAGCTCGACACCTCCGAGCTGACCATCAAGGCCACCACCCCGGTGATCGGTCTGGCCATCGGCGTCATCGTCACCGTGGTCTCCGCCTACATCCCGGCCCGCCGGGCCGGGCGCATCTCCCCGATGGCCGCGCTGCGGGACGCGGGCACGCCCGCCGACGGCAGGGCGGGCAAGATCCGCGCCACCATCGGTGTGCTGATCTGCGCCGCCGGCGCGGTGGCCCTGATCGGGGCCGGCCAGGCGGACAAGGCGTCCTCCGGCGGCAGCCTGCTGGGCCTGGGCGTCCTGCTCAGCCTGGTCGGGTTCGTGATCGTCGGCCCGCTGCTGGCCGGTGTGATCGTTCGGGCGGTCAGCGCGGTCGTCCTGCGGTTCTTCGGGCCGATGGGCCGCCTCGCGGAGCGCAACGCGCTGCGCAACCCGCGGCGTACCGGCGCCACCGCCTCCGCGCTGATGATCGGCCTCGCGCTGGTCGCCGGTATGTCGGTGGTCGGCTCCTCGATGGTGGCCTCGGCCGACGACCAGCTCGACAAGTCGGTCGGCGCGGACTTCATCCTCCAGCCCGACGGCCAGCAGCCGCTGACCCCGGCGCTGGTGGCGGCGATCAAGTCCGCCTCGCACATCCAGCACTTCACCGAGTACGCCGGGGTCAACGCCAAGATCACCACCCCCGACGGCAAGACCGGCACCAAGCAGCTCTCCGCGGTCAGCCCCACCTACGCGGACGACCTGCGGCTCAAGACCGTCAAGGGCAAGCTCACCGACGCCTACGGCGCCAACGCGATGTCGGTCAACGAGGGCTACGCCAAGAGCCACAACATCAAGCTCGGTGACGAGCTGGCGGTGGCGATGGTCGGCGGCCAGCCGACCAAGCTCAAGGTCGCCGCCATCACCAGCGACGACACCACGGTCGACCACGGCGCGATGTACATCAACATCGCCACGGCCCGGCAGTACCTGCCCAAGGACAAGCAGCCGCTCGACCAGATCATGTTCGCCAAGGCGGTGGACGGCCAGCAGAAGGAGGCCAACGCGTCGCTGACGGCCGCGATCAAGGACTACCCGCAGCTCAAGGTGCGCGACCAGGCCGACTACAAGGACCTCATCCACAAGCAGGTCAACCAGCTGCTCTACATGATCTACGGCCTGCTGGGCCTGGCGATCATCGTGGCCATCCTCGGCGTGGTGAACACCCTCGCCCTGTCGGTGGTCGAGCGCACCCGGGAGATCGGCCTGATGCGGGCCATCGGCACCTCGCGCCGCCAGCTGCGCCGGATGATCCGGCTGGAATCGGTGGTCATCGCCCTGTTCGGCGCGCTGGTCGGCCTGGGCCTCGGCCTCGGCTGGGGCGCCACCGGGCAGCAGGTGCTCGCCTCCCAGGGGCTCGGCATCCTGCGGATCCCGTGGTCGACGATCATCACGGTCTTCATCGGCTCCGCGGTCGTCGGTCTGCTGGCGGCCCTCCTCCCGGCCTTCCGGGCAGGGCGGATGAACGTCCTGAACGCGATCGCCACCGACTGACCACCAGTCCCCGCGAATACGCGGCGGCCCCGGAAGCGCAACCCCCCGCGCTCCGGGGCCGCCGTATGTCCGTACGCCGGTGGCTCCCATGCCCCATGCCCCATGCCCCCGCGCCCCCGCGCTCGCGCGCCCCGGCGTCCCGGGGGTGGCTGTCGGTGGGAGGCCGTACGCTAAAGACACCCCGGCCCGTGACACGTGTCGGGCGGTTCGCGTTGCCCTCTGCCCCGGGACGGAAAAGCCCTCATGAGTCTGAACGGTCTGGTCGACGTCGTCGTCGAGGACGCCGCGCTCGCGGAAGGCGTGGAGGCCGCCGCCTCCGGCGCCCGGCCGATGGTGGACCTGGTGGGTCCGCCGGCCGCCCGCCCACTCGCCGTCGCGGCGCTGGCCGCTCGCACCGGCCGCACCGTGCTGGCGGTCACGGCGACCGGCCGGGAGGCCGAGGACCTGGCCGCGGCGCTGCGCTGCCTGCTGCCGCCGGACGACGTCGCCGAGTACCCGGCGTGGGAGACGCTGCCGCACGAGCGGCTCTCGCCGCGCAGCGACACCGTCGGACGCCGGCTGGCCGTGCTGCGGCGCCTGGCCCACCCTCAGGCCCACGACTCGGGCGCCGGGCCGGTCAAGGTCGTGGTCGCGCCGATCCGCTCGGTGCTGCAACCGCAGGTCAAGGGTCTGGGCGACCTGGAACCCGTGGCACTGCGCACCGGGCAGAGCGCCGATCTGGGGACGGTCGTCGACGGCCTGGCGGCAGCCGCGTACTCCCGGGTGGAGCTGGTCGAGAAGCGCGGGGAGTTCGCCGTCCGCGGCGGCATCCTGGACGTCTTCCCGCCGACCGAGGAGCACCCGCTGCGGGTGGAGTTCTGGGGCGACGACGTCGAGGAGATCCGGTACTTCAAGGTCGCCGACCAGCGGTCGCTGGAGGTCGCCGAGCACGGGCTGTGGGCGCCGCCCTGCCGCGAGCTGCTGCTGACCGACGAGGTCAGGGAGCGGGCCGCCGCGCTGGCCGCCCTCCACCCCGAGCTGCACGAGATGCTGGACAAGATCGCCGAGGGCATCGCGGTGGAGGGCATGGAGTCCCTCGCCCCGGTGCTGGTCGACGACATGGAGTTGCTGCTCGACGTGCTCCCCGGCGGCAGCATGGCCGTGGTCTGCGACCCCGAGCGGGTCCGCACCCGGGCCGCCGACCTGGTCGCCACCTCCCGCGAGTTCCTGGAGGCGTCCTGGGCCGCCTCGGCGGGCGGCGGCGAGGCCCCGGTCGACCTGGGCGCGGCCTCGCTCTGGTCGATCGCGGACGTACGCGACCGGGCCCGGGACAACGGCATCCTGTGGTGGTCGGTCAGCCCCTTCGCGGCCGACGAGGCCGACGAGCTGGACGGCGACACCCTCAGGCTCGGCATGCACGCGCCGGAGCTGTACCGCGGCGACACCGCCCGCGCGCTGGCCGACACCAAGGGCTGGCTGGCCGACGGCTGGCGGATCGTCTACGTCACCGAGGGCCACGGCCCGGCCGCCCGGGTGGTGGAGGTGCTCGGCGGAGAGGGCATCGCCGCCCGGCTCGACGTCGAGCTGACCGGGCTCGCGCCCGCCGTCGTACAGGTCGCCACCGGCTCGCTCGAACACGGCCTGATCGACCCGGTGCTCAAGCTCGCGGTGCTCACCGAGACCGACCTGTCCGGGCAGAAGTCGTCCACCAAGGACATGGGGCGGATGCCGTCCCGCCGCCGTAAGACCATCGACCCGCTCACCCTGGTCAGCGGCGACTACATCGTGCACGAGCAGCACGGCGTGGGCCGCTACGTGGAGATGGTGCAGCGCACCGTCCAGGGCGCCACCCGCGAGTATCTGCTGGTGGAGTACGCGCCCGCCAAGCGCGGCCAGCCCGGCGACCGGCTCTTCGTCCCCACCGACCAGCTGGAGCAGGTCACCAAGTACGTCGGCGGCGAGGCCCCGTCGCTGCACCGGCTCGGCGGCGCCGACTGGACCAAGACCAAGGCGCGGGCGAAGAAGGCCGTCAAGGAGATCGCCGCCGACCTGATCAAGCTCTACTCGGCGCGGATGGCGGCCCCCGGCCACACCTTCGGCCCCGACACCCCGTGGCAGCGCGAGCTGGAGGACGCGTTCCCGTACGCGGAGACGCCCGACCAGCTCACCACCATCGCCGAGGTCAAGGACGACATGGAGAAGTCGGTCCCGATGGACCGGCTGATCTGCGGCGACGTCGGCTACGGCAAGACGGAGATCGCCGTGCGGGCGGCCTTCAAGGCCGTGCAGGACGGCAAGCAGGTCGCCGTCCTGGTGCCGACCACGCTGCTCGTGCAGCAGCACATGGGCACCTTCACCGAGCGGTACGCGCAGTTCCCGGTGAACGTGAAGGCGCTGTCGCGGTTCCAGACCGACAGCGAGGCGAAGGCGACCCTGGAGGGGCTGCGCGAGGGCTCGGTCGACCTGGTCATCGGCACCCACCGGCTGTTCTCGTCGGAGACCAGGTTCAAGGACCTGGGCCTGGTCATCGTCGACGAGGAGCAGCGCTTCGGCGTCGAGCACAAGGAGCAGCTCAAGAAGCTGCGGGCCAACGTGGACGTGCTGACGATGTCGGCCACCCCGATCCCGCGCACCCTGGAGATGGCGGTCACCGGCATCCGCGAGATGTCCACCATCACCACCCCGCCCGAGGAGCGGCACCCGGTGCTGACCTTCGTCGGGCCGTACGAGGAGCGGCAGATCGGCGCCGCGATCCGCCGTGAACTGCTGCGTGAGGGCCAGGTCTTCTACATCCACAACCGGGTGGAGTCGATCGACCGGGCGGCGGCGCGGCTGCGCGAGATCGTGCCGGAGGCGCGGATCGCCACCGCCCACGGGCAGATGGGGGAGTCGCAGCTCGAACAGGTCGTGGTCGACTTCTGGGAGAAGAAGTTCGACGTGCTGGTGTCCACCACGATCGTCGAGTCGGGCATCGACATCTCCAACGCCAACACCCTGATCGTGGAGCGCGGCGACACCTTCGGGCTCTCCCAGCTCCACCAGCTCCGCGGCCGGGTCGGCCGGTCCCGCGAGCGCGGCTACGCGTACTTCCTGTACCCGCCGGAGAAGCCGCTGACCGAGACCGCGCACGAACGCCTGGCCACCATCGCCCAGCACACCGAGATGGGCGCGGGTATGTACGTGGCCATGAAGGACCTGGAGATCCGCGGCGCGGGCAATCTGCTCGGCGGCGAGCAGTCGGGCCACATCGCCGGGGTCGGCTTCGACCTGTACGTACGGATGGTCGGCGAGGCCGTCGCCGACTACCGGTCGGCGCTGGAGAGCGGCGGCGAGCCGGAGGAGACCCTGCTCGAAGTCAAGATCGAGCTGCCGGTCGACGCCCATGTGCCGCACGACTACGCGCCGGGCGAGCGGCTGCGGCTGCAGGCGTACCGCGCGATCGCGGCGGCCAACACCACCGAGGACATCACCGCGGTCCGCGAGGAACTCACCGACCGCTACGGCAAGTTGCCCGAGCCGGTGGAGAATCTGCTGCTGGTGGCGGGGCTGCGGATGCTGGCCCGCAAGGTGGGCGTCAGCGACATCACCCTGCAGGGCAACAACGTCCGCTTCGGGCCGGTGGAGTTGCGCGAGTCCCAGGAGCTGCGGCTGAACCGGCTCTACCCGCGCACCGTATTGAAGCAGGCCACCCGGCAGGCGCTGGTGCCGCGGCCCTCGACCGGGCGGATCGGCGGAAAGCCGGTCGTCGGGCGGGAGTTGCTGGAGTGGACGGCGGAGTTCCTGACGACCGTGCTGGACAACTGAGCGAGGCCGCCGGGGACTTACGGGCGGGAGTTTCCGGTGTGCCGCGAGTGAACGGGATTGGTCTGGACCCTTGACAGGTCCAGACCAATCCGCTTGAGTCTGCCTCGACCCCACTCGATCCCCCCACAAGGAGTGGTCCCGTGTCGAGACAACGGATCATCGCGTTCCTCACCGCCCTCGCGGTCGCGGTCGGACTCGCCCTGCTGATACCGATGGCGTCCACCGCGTCGGCCGCCACCTGTACGACCGCCTGGAACTCCTCCTCGGTCTACACCGGTGGCATGACCGCCTCCTACAACAGCCACAACTGGTCGGCCAAGTGGTGGACGCAGGGCGAGACGCCCGGCTCCGCGGACGTCTGGGCCGACCAGGGCGCCTGCGGCAGCGGCGGCACCACGGGCGGTGGCTCCGGGTGCAGCTACCCGGCCTGGGCCCAGGGCCACAACTACGTCACCGGTGACATCGTCACGTACACCAACGGCAACTACTACATCGCCACGCACGACAACCCGGGCTACGACCCGACGATCAGCACCTGGTTCTGGAGCCCGTACACCTGCGGTTCCAGCGGCGGCTCGACCGGCGGCGGCAATCCGCCGCCCGGCGGATTCGTGGTCACCGAGGCCCAGTTCAACCAGATGTTCCCGAGCCGGAACTCCTTCTACACCTACAGCGGCCTGACCGCGGCGATGAGCGCCTACCCTGCCTTCGCCACCACCGGCAGCGACACGGTCAAGAAGCAGGAGGCCGCGGCCTTCCTCGCCAACGTCAGCCACGAGACCGGCGGCCTGGTCTACATCACCGAGGTCGACAAGTCCGGCAACTACTGCGCCTCCGAGCCCTACGGCTGCCCGGCGGGCACCTACGCCTACTACGGCCGCGGCCCCATCCAGCTGAGCTGGAACTTCAACTACAAGGCCGCCGGTGACTCGCTCGGCATCGACCTGCTGGACAACCCCAGCCTCGTCGAGACCGATCCGGCCGTCTCCTGGAAGACCGGCCTGTGGTACTGGGACACCCAGACCGGCCCCGGCTCCATGACCGCGCACAACGCCATGGTCAACGGCGCCGGTTTCGGTGAGACCATCCGCAGCATCAACGGCAGCATCGAGTGCAACGGCGGCAACCCCGCCGAGGTGCAGGACCGCGTCGCCGCCTACCAGCGCTTCGTCCAGATCCTGGGCGTCCCGGCAGGCAACAACCTGAGCTGCTGACCCCCGCACGCACGCGACAGGGCCCGTCCGGCGGTGATCCGCCGG